>JBBTRL010000102.1:0-7126 GCA_038065195.1 Patescibacteria group bacterium | reverse complement strand
TCGGCGCGCAAGTTGTCATTATTTTATACGAAAATAACCGGCGAAACCGTTGATGGCGTGATTTCGTTCAATTCGGCGCTGATCGCGGATATTTTGGCGGTTATTGGTCCGGTGAAAATTGATAATTACGGGGAAGAAATCAGCGCGGATAATATTTCGGATTTTTTGGCGAAAAAAACGGATAATTTAAAATTTCTTCTTAAAGAAGAAAAAAATCTTTTTCCGTATTTCGCGCGGCTTCTGATAAATAAAATTTCTTTATTGGATGAAACGGGACAAAGAAAGGTTTTTGCCGTTTTGACGGATAGTTTGAATAAAAGAAATATTCAGTTGTTTTTCAACGATGCGGAAGCGGAGAATATTATTTCAAGCAATAACTGGGGAGGGGAAATGCCGGCAGGCATTGCCTACCGGCAGGCAGGCGATAAAGATTTTCTTAGTGTAATCAATTCAAGCGTTGACGGGTATAAAAACGACAGCAATATTGAAGAAACAATAAATCACACGGCGGAAATTCAGACTGACGGTTCAATGATTGACACTGTGCGTATTTTGAAAAATTACAAAGAGAAAAATTTGGATAATAAATTGTCCAATTTGATGGATTATAATTATTTAAGAGTTTTTGTTCCTTATGGATCGGAACTTTTGGAAGTGGAAGGATTAAGCAAGGAAGATTATTACGCGCCCATTGATTATGAAAAAAATAATTTTCAGCGCGATGTTCAGGTGAGCGAGATTGAGCAAAGCGCGCGTTTTTATGAAAGCGGCGCGGAGGTGTTTCAAGAAAGCGGGAAAACTGTTTTTGGCGGTTGGGTTTATGTCGCGCCGGGACAC
The DNA here is from genome assembly GCA_038065195.1 of Patescibacteria group bacterium. Taxonomy (GTDB): domain Bacteria; phylum Patescibacteriota; class Minisyncoccia; order GWA2-38-13b; family GWA2-38-13b; genus GWA2-38-13b. The sequence goes on along the minus strand of JBBTRL010000102.1, from coordinate 6,289 downwards.
AGCGTTTCTATAAAGTATAAATATAAGTTGCCGTTTAAAGCATTGAAGGGGGGTGATTATTCTTTGACGGTTAGAAAGCAATCGGGTAGTATTGACAGTAACTTCGTTGGGATAATCGAACCGGTCGGCGGTTTTGCCGTTAAAGATAAAAGCGATAATTTGCGCGAAGAATCCGGCGTTTACAAGATATCGGAGAATCTTAACGGAGATTTGGAATATGGCGTTTCTTTTGAATAAAATATAAAAAATTTTTAGTCCCTCTCCTTTCAGGAGAGGGACGGGAGGGTGAGGTTTTATAATCCAACCTCACCCCAACCCTCTCCTGAAAGGAGAGGGGGCGGGATGAAAATTTAGAAATTCAATAATATATGTTTCGTATTCTGAACAGTCAATCTAAAACAATAACATCAGCGGCTTTTATTCTGGCGGTGGCGGCGATTATAAGCCGCTTTTTAGGTTTTGCGAGAAACTCTTTATTGGCGAATTATTTCGGCGCTGGCGATGTTGTTGACGCTTATTATGCTTCTTTTCAAATACCGGATTTTATTTTTAACACAATCGTCATTGGCGCTTTGTCAGCCGGGTTTATCCCAATATTTACGCAATATATTCATAAAGATAATGACGAGGCATGGAAGTTCGCGAATAATCTTTTGAATATTTTAACGATTTTTCTTGGCGGGATATCTTTGATATTATTTTTTGCCGCGCCTTGGGTTGTCCGTTTGATTGTCCCCGGATTTAGCGACGAAAAATTGGAATTGGCGATTAGTTTATCGCGAATTATGTTTTTACAGCCGATTTTTTTGGGTCTTTCGGCGGTGTTTGGAGGCATACTGCAGTCTTTCAAAAAATTTTTTATTTATTCACTCGCGCCGTTATTTTATAATGCAGGAATAATTTTTGGCATAATCGTGTTGACTCCGCTTTTCGGATTATCCGGCTTGGCGTGGGGAGTGGTATTGGGAGCTTTTTTACATTGGATAATTCAAGTTCCGGCGACGTTTTCATCCGGTTTTAGATATAAATTTATTTTTGATTTCGGATCGCGCGGCATAAAAAATATCGCTGTTTTAATGGCGCCGCGAACGCTTAGTTTGATTGTTTTACAGATTAATTTTTTGGTCGTTGCAATCATCGCTTCTACTCTGGAAGAAGGAAGTTTAGCGGTTTTTAATTTCGCCAATGATATTCAATATTTGCCCATCGGTATTTTCGCTATTTCATTGGCAATTGCCGCTTTTCCGGATCTTTCTTATTTGAAAGAGCGGGAAGAGAACGGGGAATTTATCGCATTTTTTGCGAAAATAGTCAGGAAGATTTTATTTTTTCTTATTCCATTCAGTTTTTTGATTTTTATTTTGCGCGCGCAGATCGTAAGAATTGTTTTGGGTTACGGCAGGTTTGATTGGAATGATACGATTGCCACAATTGACGCTTTAGCTTTTTTCGCTTTTGGGATTGTGGCTCAGGGATTAGTGCCGTTGTTGGTAAGAGTTTTTTTCGCTTTGCATAATACTAAAATTCCTTTGGTTGCGGGCGCGATAGCGGTTTTTTCCAATATAATTTTAGCCGTTTTTTTTTCCGGATTATGGGGGGTTGGCGGTTTGGCGTTGGCTTTTTCAATTTCCGCGTGGATTGAAGTTTTTATTTTTGGTATTATGTTGAAAATCAAATTGGGCAATATTGGCGGAAAAAGTATTTTGCGCGGAGCGGTTAGTTTTGCGTCGGCTTCCATTTGCGCCGCCGTTGTTTCTTATTTTTCGTTGCGTTTAGTCGCTATTTTTATTGATACGCATACGGTTGCCGGTATTTTTACGCAAGGCGCCGCAGCGGGAGTAGCCGGATTGATCGTATACGCGATGTTTGCTTTATTGTTCAAATGCGAAGAAATGTATGTTATAAAAGAGTTGATATTAAATAAAACTATAAGAATGTTGAAATTTTGAAAATGTCAAATATTTCCGAAAATTTAACCAATATCCGTAATTTTTGTATAATAGCTCATATTGATCATGGGAAAAGTACTCTCGCGGATCGGTTTTTGGAATTAACGAAAACTGTTGAAAAAAGAAAAATGCGGGATCAATTTTTAGACCAGATGGATTTGGAAAGGGAAAGGGGTATTACTATAAAACTTCAGCCGGTAAGAATGTTATACGGTGATTATATTTTAAATTTAATTGATACGCCGGGCCATGTTGATTTTAATTATGAGGTTTCGCGATCGCTCGCGGCTGTTGAAGGCGCCGTTTTGTTAGTTGACGCGGCAAAGGGGATACAGGCGCAAACGCTTGCCAATTTGTATTTAGCAGTGGAACAAGGATTGGAGATAATACCGGCGATAAATAAAATTGATTTGCCGACCGCGAAAGTGGATGAAACGGAAAGGGAAATCCGCAATGTTTTAGGCATAAGCGCCGACGAAGAAATTTTAAAAATTTCCGGGAAAATGGGAATTGGCATAGAGGATGTTTTGAAAAAAGTTATAAAACAGGTGCCTCCGCCTTTGGCGGAAACAGACAGGCCGTTGCGCGCTTTGATTTTTGACAGCAAGTATGATGATTATAAAGGCGTAATCGCTTTCGTTCGCATTGTTGACGGTAAAGTGAGGAGGGGTGATAAAATTATGACAATGGCTTTAAAGGCGAAATCGGAAGTTATTGAAACCGGCATATTTTTGCCAGGATTAAAAATGAAAGAAGAATTGTTCGCGGGAGAAATCGGTTATATAGCCACTGGTTTTAAGGATATTGATAGTTGTCGCGTCGGCGATACGATTACCCAGTTTTCTTCCCTTGGGAGATCTTCCGAAGGGAGACAAGTTTCGGCTTTATTGGGATACAAAGAACCAAAACCGATGGTTTTTGCCAGTTTTTATCCGCAGGAAGGAAGTGATTTTGATTTATTAAAAGACGCGCTTTCCAAATTAAAACTTAGCGATTCGTCATTGTCTTTCGGGGTGGAAAGTTCGCAGGCGCTCGGTCGGGGATTTTTGTGCGGTTTTTTAGGGATGTTGCATATGGAAATAGTAAGCGAACGGTTGCGCCGTGAATATGGATTAAGTTTGGTTATTACCACGCCATCGGTTAATTACAAGGTGGGAATAAGCGATAAGAGCGAAATAGAAGTAAAAACAGCTTCGGAATTTCCCGATCCATCGCGCATTGAATATGTGAGCGAGCCATGGATCCGTTTGGAAATAATTACGCCGAGCGATTATATAAACAGTATAATGATATTGACAAAGGGAACGAGGGGATTTTATAAAAAAACGGAATATATCAGCGAGAAGAGAATGATATTGGTTTTTGAGATGCCGTTAGCCGATATTATAGTTGATTTTTATGACGATCTGAAAAGCGTTACTTCCGGTTATGCTTCAATGAATTATGAACTCTTGGATTTTCGTGTCGGCGATCTCGTTAAAATGGATATTTTGATAGCGGATGAAAAAGTGGAAGCATTTTCACGAATTGTGCCGCGGGGGAAAAGCCGGGCCGATGGTCGCGTATTGGTAAAAAAACTTAAAGAAGTGGTGCCGCCGCAACTATTTACCGTGGCGATACAAGCGGCTATCGGCGGAGAGATTATCGCCCGCGAAACATTAAAAGCGATGCGTAAAGATGTGACGGGTTATCTTTATGGCGGGGATAGGACAAGAAAAGATAAGTTGCTTAAAAAACAGAAAAAAGGAAAAAAGAGATTGAAAGAAATGGGCAAGATTCGCATTTCACAGGAGGTGTTTTTGAAAGTGCTTAAAAAATAAATCCCGTTACATTTTCAATGTAACGGGATAAAAAATCTATCTCTACTGGATATTTTCCATAGGGAGACTTACCGAATTTTTGGCAAGGATTGTTTAGCGCAATACTTCCGCAAGCGCCATTTGAAATTCATCATAAGGCGCGATAATGATATCAATTTCTTTTTCTTTATAGAAATATATCATAATCTCTGGTTCTTCATTTTCCGGTTTCCAGAATTGCGCTGCGCCGACGACGCCAAATTTTATAAAATCAGTTGTTTCCAATATTAATATTCTCGTCGCTTCTTCGCGCGTCAATCGCAAATTATTTTCGCCGATAAAAAACTCTATAATATTAATATTATCTTCATCTCTTGCGATAAATAGGTGGCAAGCTTTATTTATCGTTTCAACCACTCTTAACATAAATCACCTCCTTAAAAATTTTTAAATAACTGAATATTTTATGATATACTTAAAGTAAAGGAGCGATCGTTAAAATAAGCATACTGATAATTACCAACGATGCCGTGATGATCCAAAATATTTGTATTAATTTTTTGTTTAATTTCATTTATTTATTCACTTTTCTTACAATTATATACTAATAGATTAAAAATTATTTAGCAATGCTAAAATCTTTGTGCGTAAAAATTGTCGCCGTTTTTTTGTTTTTTATCATCGCTTGGATAAGTTTTTCTTTATATAAACTTTATTTTGTCGCGAACTCAATCAACAAGGAACTTGATTTATTAAACGCCAAAATTCTTAAATTGAAGGATACCAATAAAGATATTGTGGATACGATGGAATATATGAATACGGCGGATTATCGGGAAAAAGAAGCTAAGGAAAAGTTTAATTTGCAAAAACCCGGAGAAAAGGTGATAATAATAAATCGCAAAAGTAGTTCCGCGTCGCAGGAAATGGCGGGAAATGACGATGTTGCCGGCGAACAAAAATATTTTTGGCAAAAGTGGCTTGATTATTTTTGGGGCAAATAAGATTGCGCGGGTGTAGTATAGTGGTAATATATGACCTTCCCAAGGTTGAGATGGGGGTCCGATTCCCCCCACCCGCTTTGAAAATTTACCATAGGGTAATCGTAGCGGATCGTTAGAAATATATGCCGGAGTAGCTCAGTCGGTAGAGCAGTGCTTTCGTAAAGCAAAGGTCGGGAGTTCAATTCTCCCCTCCGGCTATGCGGATTTTTATAATTAGAAGTTTCAGTTTTGGGTTGACCGGTTATGGGTTTCCCTCTTCGGGGGATCACTCGTAGGGTGACAAATCCGAGAGGCGGCTTTAAGAATATTAATCTTTTATCTGGTTTCAATTTATGTTATTCTAAAAATATCAAGATGACTGACATTCAAGAAAAAATTCAGGATTTGCGAGTTAGATTCCGCATTATTGCGGACTGTCTTTGACTTTTTAGCAATGAAGACAAGGGTTGATGATTTGGGAAAAGAGACTATTAAACCGGATTTTTGGAAAAATACGGAATATGCGCAAAGAATAAGCGAAGAATTGGCGGATACAAAAGAGACGGTGGAATTTTTTGGGAAAATTGAAAATGAAATAGCGGAGATTGAAGAACTGAGCGCTCTTTCCAATATTGATAATGATATGATGGCGGAATTAAACGAAAAAGTTCGGGAATTGGAAAGTAAGTTGCATAAAGAAGAGATAAAAATTTTTCTTTCCGGCAAAAACGACCGAAACGACGCGCTGGTTTCCATTCATGCCGGCGCTGGAGGGATTGACGCGCAGGACTGGAGCGAAATGCTCGTTAGTATGTATCTTAAATATTTTAGAAATAACGGTTATGTTGCAAAAATTATTGATTCATCGCGCGGAGACGAAGCGGGTATAAAATCAATTGACATTGAGGTTAAGGGCAAATACGTCTATGGTTATTTAAAAGGCGAAGCGGGCGTTCATAGATTGGTTCGGCTTTCGCCGTTTAATGCCAAGCATTTACGGCATACCAGTTTTGCCAAAGTTGAAGTTTTGCCGATCTCCGAAAGTTTAAAAGAAATAAAGATAAATCCCGAAGATATAGAAATTGACACTTACAGATCCGGCGGTCCGGGCGGACAAAATGTAAATAAAGTTGAGACGGCGGTAAGGATTCATCATTTGCCTACGGGAATGTTCGTTGCGGCGCAATCTGAGAGATCGCAGTCCCAAAATAAGGAAAAGGCGCTGGAAATTTTAAAGTTGAAAATTATGCAACTGGCGATAGAAAAAGAAGAAGAGGAAAAATCGGCAATACGCAAATCATCAGGCAAGGCAAAGTGGTCTAACCAAATCCGTTCTTATGTTCTGCATCCATATAAAATGGTTAAAGATCATAGGACAAATATTGAAACAAGCGATGTTAAAAAGATTCTTGATGAGGGAAGGTTGGATCAATTTATAGAAGCGGAATTAAAGGGCTTGGCCTAAAAATTGAATCCGCCGGTGGCGGAGCACAATTTTTAGCTGCCAAACCTTTACCCCGCCCATATTCCAGCAACAAGCATTGATTATTTACTGCAT
>JBBTRL010000101.1:0-4100 GCA_038065195.1 Patescibacteria group bacterium | reverse complement strand
GGAGACGAAAGCAATGTTATCAATACTGATCCGGTTGACTTGTTGGGGGAGTAATTGAAATTTAAATAGTTTTTTGAAAATTTATAAAGGGAGGGAATTATGCAACAATTGCGGGTGGGAAAGATTTTTGGCATTGAACTGTATTTGCATTCAAGCTGGTTTATTTTATTCGCGTTGATTACTTATTCATTTTTCGGATTTTTTAAGGGCATAGTGGACATTTCTTTTGGCACGCAAATGTTATTTGCCGTATCGTCTACTTTCATTTTTATGTGTTCAATGTTGGCGCATGAAATGGCGCATTGTTTGGTTGGCAGGCGCTATGGTTTTGTAATGAAAAAAATGACATTTATGATTTTTGGCGGTATGGCTCATTTGGAAGAAGGTAATTTTTACAAAATAGGTTCGAAAGCCGAATTAAAAATGGCGATAGCCGGTCCGTTGATGAGCTTGGTATGCTGCGGATTTTTTTATATTTTATGTTTACTTACGCAATGTTTGCCTGTTTTTGCATATAGCGTTTTGATCCAACAGGGAATATATGTGCCATTACGCGATATGTTTTTTTTGTTATTTTATCTTAATTTATTAATGGCGTGTTTTAATTTCATCCCTGCGTTTCCGATGGATGGCGGAAGAGTTCTACGATCTTTGTTGTGGTACAAAAAAGGACTTTTGCCGGCAACGAAAATAGCATGCGATATCGGCTTATTTATGGGACGGATAGGTTTTCCGCTAATAGGATTTTTTGTTTTTGGCGGTTTATTTTCCGTGATTTGGCTTAGTTTGATCGGATGGTTTATTTTAGTTCCTGCTTGTATGCAAGAAGTAAAATTCGTCACGGAAATGGTTGAAAAAGAAGAAAAAAATAAAGATTAACTAGAATGAAATAAATAAAATCCCCGGAACAATTCGGGGATTTTATATTTATAACGGATAAGATGTCTTGAATTTTACGCTCTATAATAGTATTATTTTTAATATGGGTAAAGGGGAAGTTTTGCCCCCGTGGTGGAATTGGCAGGCGCGTTAGTTCACCCGTTTAAATTTTTATTTTTGCTCGGGTGGTGGAATTGGCAGACACGCAGCGTTCAGGTCGCTGTGACCGCAAGGTTATGGGAGTTCGACTCTCCCCCCGAGCATAAAAATTTAGGCGGGCAAGGGAGGTTTCTCCCTACGGGAGATCACCCGTAGGGTGACAAATCCTCTCGGGGGCATAAGTTATTATAAATAATTTTTTAATAGTAATATATTGGGTATGGACAAACCAAAAAATAAAATAATAATAGATAATTGGACTGTTTATTATGAGGATAACGCTTATAATGGAATAATTTATTTACGCGATTATCTTGATTTTAGCGAGACAAAAGTGTTTTTTGAATATGCTTCGTTAAGAGGCAAAGCAGATTTTGAAGATCGGAGCGGATACGATTATACCGTAATTAAAAATAGCGACGGGAGTTATACAGTGGTGAAAAGATAGGGTTATGTATGATAGTTTTTAATAAGTTGATCTTGGGCCCGTGGTATACCGGTAACACGCTTCCATGGCATGGAAGAGTAAGGGGTCCGATTCCCCTCGGGTCCACCATTTATGGGCGTATAGCTCAGTTGGTTAGAGCGCGTCGTTGACATCGACGAGGTCTCCCGTTCGAGTCGGGATACGCCCATAAAGAGAAAATATGGTCAGTGGTAGAGCGCGTCGTTGACATCGACGAGGTCGTATGTTCGATACCTGCATCGCGTACAAAAATTTAGGCGGGCAAGCGGAAAAGGTCATTGGTTTCAGCCCGAGGTTGACCAGTCTCGGGCTGGCAATCTTCGTATCACCCACTAAAATCTTAATTTCAGGATTTTATTAACTAACCATGTATTTAAGCCCTACCCTATATAATAAATTAATTAGGCCAAAGTTTTTAGTAAAAAAGTATATTAAAAAAATAATTCAGAATCAATTTGATTTTACTGGTTCTAATGTTTTGGATTTTGGTTGCGGCACAGGTTCAGCATGTTTTATATTTTCGCCAAAAAATTACCTCGGAATTGATATAGACAAGAAAAGGATAGATTTTGCGAAAAAATCATTTCCTAGTTATAAATTTGAAGTTTTAAATGATAATATTATTCCCGCAGAAGATGGCATATTTGATTTTATCTGTATCTTTGCAACAATTCATCATATATCTGATACTGTTTTCAAAAAATATATCAATGAATTTAAAAGAGTAATGAAACCATCGGGTGCGATTATTGTTATTGAACCAGTGATTTCTGGCAAAAATAAGCTTAATAATTGGTTTATGAGAATTTTTGACAACGGTAAATATATCAGGGATGAATCGCACTACCGTTCTTTTTTTGAAGATGATTTTTCGGTTACTATCGGTATGAAATTTAAAAAATTATTTTTCTATAATGAATTGTTTTTTTGGGCAAAAAGGATAAAAGTGTAAATTAAAACTATTGGATTTTTTTTGTCGGGCAAAATAACTACTTTTTATGAAATTGAATATAATTTACGAAGACAATGACATTTTGGTTATCAATAAACCGGCCGGATTAGTTGTTCATAAAGGAGTAAAAACCGAAATGACATTAACGGATTTGCTTGTTGAACATTATCCTAAAATTATTAATGTTGGCGACGACAAAACAAGACCCGGATTAGTGCATCGTTTGGATAAAGACACATCCGGTTTGATGGTGGTCGCTAAAAATAACGCGGCCTTTGATTTTTTAAAGGAGCAATTCAAGAATCGCCAAATTGAAAAAAGATATACCGTGTTGGTTTTTGGACGCGTAGAAAATCAAAGAGGTAAAATTGATAGTAAAATAGGACGATTTGGCGATAAGCAGATTACTGTAAATCCCAACCAAAGGTTGGGGGCGGGAAAAATTAAAATTGATAAATATAGAGATGCTATTACGGAATATAAAGTATTAAAATATTTCGGCGATTATTCGTTATGCGAAGCGAAACCTAAAACAGGCAGGATGCATCAAATAAGAGTTCATTTTAAGTCAATCGGTCATCCGGTGGCGGGGGATAAAAAATATTATTTCAAGAAACAAAAAAACGCGCAGATTTTTCCAAGGCAATTTTTACACGCAAGTTATTTAAGTTTCAGTTTGCCAAACGGTAGTAGAATGGCATTCGAAGCGGATTTGCCGGAAGATTTGCAAAAAATACTGATATCGCCTGCCTTCCGGCAGGCAGGCTTGAAAACAATGGTTAAAAGTGATAATGTAGGAACATATAAATAGTAAATTTTATTCGCCCGAGACGGATCTGCAATGGGCGGAAAATTTGGAAATTTAAATTTTAAACTTAAAACCCGAAAAATAAGATACGTGTTTTATGTTATAAATTTTAAGTTATAAAAATATGGACAAACTTCTATTGTTCAATAAGAGTCAGATAAAAAATAAACAGTTCGCGGAACTGGATTTGCGGTCGGGCGATACCGTGCGGGTGCATCAAAAAATAAAAGAAGAGAAAAAAGAAAGAATACAGGTTTTTGAGGGCGTAGTTATCGCGATTAAGCACGGTCATGGCATAAATGCGACCTTTACGGTTCGTAAAATATCTGATGACGTTGGTGTTGAAAGAATTTTTCCTTTGCACGCTCCTTTTATTGAAAAAATTGAGATTACAAAAAGAGTTAAAGTGAGGCGGGCAAAACTTTATTATTTACGCGATTTGCGTGGCAAAAAAGCGCGGTTGAAACAGAAGAAATTTGAGAGTATTATAGTCGAAGAGGAAAAAGCTCCAGCGGTAGCAGAAGCGGAAGTTGCGTCAGTCGGCGGAGAAAAAATAGCGGAAGAGAAAAAAATTGGAAACGGAGAAAAGGCAATAGACAAGATCAATGAAGCCAAAAAGTAACGCCACGATAGCGTTGATTGCGGTAAATTGAGCTCGGGTGGCGGAATTGGTATACGCAACAGGCTGAGGACCTGTGCCATTTTATGGCGTGCGGGTTCAAGTCCCGCCCCGAGCATATAGAATTTTGGGGGTTTATCCGCTCTGGTGGATTTACGCGCGCTTAGCTCAGTGGTAGAGCGACTCGTTTACACCGAGTAGGTCGTAGGTTCAATCC
>JBBTRL010000100.1:0-17306 GCA_038065195.1 Patescibacteria group bacterium | reverse complement strand
TTCAAAACTTGTTGTTTCCGCGATTCATTTCTGTAAATCGTTACTCCTTTGCATCCCAGTTTATAAGAAAGCAAATAAGATTTTTGAACATCCTCAACGGTCGCGGAAAACGGAAAATTAATTGTTTTGGAAACGGCATTATCCACATATTTTTGAAAAGCCGCCTGAATTTTTATATGCCATTCCGGCGCTATATCCAGAGATGTTACAAAAATTCTTTTCACATCAGCCGGTATCCCTTTTATATCTTTCGCCGATCCCTTCTCCGCCACTTCCATCATTATGTTCGAATTGTGAAATCCTCTCTTTTTCGCGACTTCTTCAAATAAAGGATTAACCTCAACAAGTTCAATCCCCTTGTCAGTGCCATTATTATCGTTTTGGGCAATATAAGAAATTCTTGTGTAAGCCAAGGCAAAATGGGGTTCAATTCCGGAAGAACATCCGGCAATAACGGCTATGGTTCCGGTTGGAGCGATGGTTGTAACCGTAGCGTTGCGAACTTTAACGGCATCAACGATATTTGGAGAATCATAAACACTATCGCGAAAATTAGAAAATAATCCCCGTTTTGCGGCAATCTTCACAGATGCTTCCTTAGCCTTATTTTGAATAAATTTCATCAATTCTTCCGCCACGCGCAAAGCCTTATTGGAATCATAAGGAATATTAAGCCGAATCAACATATCGGCAAAACCCATAATGCCCAAACCTATTTTCCTGTTCCCTTTTGTTATCGCTTCTATCGCCGGCAAAGGATAATGATTCATATCAATTACATTATCCAAAAAATGAACAGCATCATAAACTATCCGCTTTAATTTATTCCAATTAATTTCTCGGCTATTTGCGCGCTTTATTATTATTTTAGTCAAATTAATACTCCCCAGATTGCAACTTTCAAAAGGAAGCAACGGTTGTTCGGCGCAAGGATTAGTTGATTCAATAAGACCAAGCTTTGGCGTCGGATTGTCACGATTGATATTATCAATAAAAATAATCCCCGGCTCGCCATTGTTCCATGCATGTTTCGTAATTAAATCAAAAACTTCACCGGCATCCAATTGCCCGGCTACTTGATTGTTTCTCGGATTTATCAAATCATATTTTCCATTATTATTCAAAGCTTCCATAAACTTATCTGAAATGGCAACCGAAATATTAAAATTCGGCAACATTCCTTCCTTGTCTTTGCAAGTAATAAATTCCAAAATATCCGGATGATCAATCCGTAAAATCCCCATATTGGCGCCACGCCTCTTACCGCCCTGCTTTACCACATTAGTAGCGGCATCAAAAACCGTCATAAAAGAAATCGGACCGGACGCAATTCCTTGTGTTGATTTTACCGGATCGCCCTTTGGACGCAAATGAGAAAAATTAAATCCGGTTCCCCCACCCGTCTGATGAATCAAAGCGGTATTCTTGACGGCTTCAAAAATACTGGCCATATCGTCTTCTACCGGAAGCACAAAACAAGCGGAAAGTTGTTGTAAAACACTGCCGGCATTCATAAGCGTCGGCGAATTAGGCAAAAATTCCAAAGAAGCCATCATCCGATAAAATTTTTCTTCTATCCTGAACAGTTCATCATCGGAAATTTTAGGATTGTATATTTTTTCGGCGGCGGCAATATTAGAAGCTACTCGTTGAAACATTTTTTGCGGCGTTTCCTGAATTTTTCCATTTATGTCTTTTCTTAAATACCGCGCCTCAAGAACCTTTAAAGCATTTTGAGAAAGAATCGTCTTAATATCCTGCGCCAAAAGAAAATATTTCGCTTCCCGTATTTCTTTTCTTTTTTGCCTGTAAAGAATATATGCTTTAGCGGTTTGCGATTCTCCCGCCTTGATTAAAACTTCTTCAACAATATCCTGGATTTCTTCAACCATCGGAATATCATTTTCAGCAAATCGTTCATTCAAAACCGCCACCACCCGATCGGATAATTGTCGCGATAACTTTCCATTTTCCTTGCCAACCACCCGCACAGATTTATAAATAGCGTTGGTAATTTTTAACTTATCAAACGGGACGATTCTGCCATCCCGTTTTTTAATTTTTGTAATTTTATTGATCACCCCGTTAGAAGTCTGTTTTTATATAACTCATCAATACTAACTTCAAACAGACATAAAATTAAAATATAAACCTCGTTAGTTTTATGCAAAAAAAAATTTCACAAAAATTTTTCTGCCAAAGACTTCTAACGGGGTCATTCTTTTATTATTTTAATCCATAACGCGAAAGTGTGCAAATTTTATATTGCGCATAAAAAAATAACCCCGCCAATTCGGCGGGGTTATTTTTCTGAATTGAATTATAATGTATTATTTTCCCAACTTTCTCCTGATAAAAGCCGGTATATCCAACTCATCGTCTTCGCTTTGAACTACCGGCTCTACCTGCGCTTCAAATTGTTCTTGCCTGCCGCCAAATGTTTCAATTTTTTTGGACTTTTCGGTATCATTATTATCACTAGCCCTCAAGTCCTTCATTATTCTGTGAATAGGCTTGATATCTTTCACTTGTTTTTGTTGAATCGGAGCAACAACGCCATTACCATTATTAAATCCGGTGGCGATTACCGTTACTTTTAACTCTCCTTTCTTTAATGTATCGTCTTGAGAAGCGCCAAAAATAATCTTAGCATTCGGATCAACCGATTCAGTGATTACGCGAGCGGCCTCGCTGATTTCCATCATACTCATATCTTCCCCTCCGGTGATATTGAAAAGCACTCCCTTAGCTCCGTCAATGGAAATTTCTAATAAAGGCGAATTGATCGCCGCTTTTGCCGCTTCCGTCGCTCTATCTTCCCCTATTGCTTTTCCAACACCAAGCAAAGCGGAACCGGCATCTTGCATTATCGCTCTGATATCAGCGAAATCAACATTAACAATGCCCGGAATAGTAATAAGATCAGAAATTCCCTGCACGCCTTGTCTTAAAACTTCATCGCAAACATAAAATGCGTTAAGCAACGATGTCTTCCGATCAATAATCTGTAAAATTTTATCATTGGGAATAGTAATTAAAGCATCCACCCTTTCTTTAATGTTTGCCAACGCTTCTTCAGCAATGTGCGCGCGCTGAATTCCTTCAAAAGAAAACGGTTTAGTAACAATCGCCACCGTCAAAGCGCCGGTATCTTTGGCCGTTTCAGCAATAACAGAAGCCGCGCCACTAGCCGTCCCTCCGCCAAAACCGCAAGTTATAAAAACCATATCCGCCCCCTTGAGCGCTTCGTGAATTTCGTCCCGATTTTCTTCCGCCGCTTGCCTGCCAATTTCAGGATTCATACCGGCCCCAAGCCCTCTGGTTAAATTCTTCCCTATATGTATTTTTTGCGTAGCATTAGAATGATGCAAATCCTGCGCATCGGTATTAATCGCAATAAAATCAATCCCCTTTATTTTGCAAGCCATCATCCGAGAAACCGCCTTGCACCCCGAGCCACCGGGACCGACAACTTTTATTCTAGCGAATGTTTCTACTTCAGGTTTTACTTGAGCCATAATCATACATAAGATCCCTCCCTCTTATGTAATTAATACTTAAAAAAAACAATAAATCTTATAATATTTTATTATATAGAATTATTATTTTTTTGCAATAGTTAATCACATTGAATTACGAAATGCGGTTTTCACATGTAGTTCTCACGCCCCGTCCCGCAGTATTGCGGGACGGGGCGTGAGCTTTAATTAAAGTATTTCGTAATCCAAAGTTAATCAACTAAATTTTTTCCCCGCCAAAAAGCTTTATCTTGTCTTCCGTTATTTTCTGAATTGCGGAAATCACATCGGGAAATATCTTATAAGGCGTAGTTTCTTCCGGTTTTACGGATAAAAAATTTCTAAGCGTGCCGACATACGCGACGCGCAATTCGGTATTTATGTTTACTTTTACGATTCCGATTTTTATCGCTTCCCTTATATCTTTTTCGTCTATGCCGGATCCGCCGTGCAAAACTAAAAATGTTTCGCCTGCCTGCCGGTAGGCATGGCCCGTCGCTTCTTTGATTTTCTTTAAATGTTCTAAATCCAATTTGGGATTACCGCCCTTCACGATACCATGCACATTGCCTATAACAACGGCCAAAGAATCAATTCCGGTTTCTTTCACGAACTCCGCCGCTTCGTCGGGTTTCGTCATATCTTCTTCTTTGATTTCCACGGCTTCATGAACAGTGGATCCGCCGCGCAAATAACCAAGCTCCCCTTCCACTAAAATATTTTCACTCCGACTTTTTGCGTATTCCATAACTTCTTTTGTAATTTTTATATTTTCTTCAAATGATAATTCCGAACCATCAAAATGCACCGCCGAATAACCGGCATCAACAACTTTTTTAATTTCTTCAAACGATTTTGTATGATCCGCGTTTAAAATAATGGGAATTTGCAATTCCTCTTGATACGCCTCTATCAATTTTACAATCTGCCTTCTGCCGATAAATTCCCGTTCCCCTTCCGAAGTTCCGATTATGACCGGCGAATTAAAATTTTGCGCCGCGCCCAAAATCGCTTTAACCGTTTCTAAATTGGAAACATTAAACTGACCAATGGCATAACGACCATCGCGCGCCTTTTTCAAAATTTCTTTTGCATTTATCATACCCAGCATATCAACTTCCAGTTTTTAAACGCCATTTTTTTATTGACATTATAGACTTTTAGAAATTGATTGATATTAAGCCCAAAAACTGTTTATTCACCTTTGCGTTCTTCTGTTTTTATTAATTAATAAAAACAGAAGAACGCACTGGAAGTTGTATTACTGGGCATAAAATATAGTATAACACAACAAAAAAATCCCGAAAACTATTGACAAAATTTTATAAAGGTCTATAATATAATTTCTTGCAGTAGTTTTTTGAAAATAATTAAAAGCGTCTATGTATTTTATTTATTTTGTATAATATAAAATATATATTATACAATAATCAGCATTTAACGCTTAGCGAAAAAAGAAAGGAAGAGGGATGATATGGGATATTCCGTATGCGCAATGATCATGATGATGAGCGCAGTAATCGCGATGATAAGCACAATAATAGCCCCTTTCAAAAAATAACGAAGGGGGTACTAAAAAAACAAATGGATTGGTCAAAGGACCAATCCATTTTAATTTACCGATCCGCTATCCATAAAATTACAATAAAAGTTTTTCAAAAACTTTTGACAAAATTTTATAAAAATGTATGCTATGAAGAATAAACAATATTTTCAGTTATTTTAAAAATAGGAGGAATAATTATGACTGCCATCGGAATTGTGTGCGGTATAGTGGCAACCTACTTATGGGTTGCCGCAACGGTAGTATTATCCAAGAATCGTAAAAAATAAATATACTGAAAAAAATGGATTGATCAAAAGATCAATCCATTTTTATTTTCGCGTTTTAAATTATATTCTATCCAAATTCAATAAATCCTTTGTCAAAATTATCTACAATCAATTTTTCCATTTTTTCTTCTCCTCCGGCATATTCGGAAAAAATTTTTGTCCACATCGCTTCCCGCTGATGATAATTAAAATATTCTTCCTTGCCTTCCATAAACGAAACCAATCCCATCGCATTGTCTTCCAAATCAAAACTTACAAATTCCTCATCCGAAACGCCTTTAAAAAAATCGCCAACCCAATCCATATCTCCCCATAATTCCAGATCTATATCCGCATTGCTTCTGCCAAATTCCGCCAAATCGCGTTCGCCCCGAGCCCAATGCAAGGCCTCCGGATTTACGCGCGGAAGTAAAAGTCGCGAATCATTCGGATCTTCTTTCCATAAATATCTTTGCACAATAAGCCATTCGCAGGTTTTAGATTTTAGATTTGAAATTTCAGATTTTTCTATCACATCACCTCGCAACAACGACTTTAATCGCAAAGCAAAATCATCGCCCTTCGCGTATCTGCGAAACAATTTTGAATAAAATTCAATTTCATGAAAATAATGAAGCAATAAAGCAAAATCTCTTAAAAATTTTCCCGGAATATCCATTTTTATCGGATTTAAAAATATAACGCCGAATTCTTTCAAATGGCTTACATTATGATGTTTTTTGGCGACAAATTTTTTGGCAATATCATACCATTGAGGACCCAAGACTTTAATTTCAATATCTCGTTCTTCAAAATCGCTCGCGGAAAAATCACTGTATGCGTCTTCAAATGTCTTATGCATCCATTCATCAGATTCAACAAAACGCAAAGCGCTAAAAGCTTCAAAAATATCTTCTTTTCCCAAAAGTTCGCCGATATTATCGTATCCCAGATATTTCAAAAGATTATCCGGCCGGCTTTTTTTTAAAATTTCGGCGGCGTATTCACGCTTCAAAAAGAAACCCTTACCCACCCTCGCTATGCTCCGCGAAAGATTAGCCGCTTTATCAAATTCCGTTTTTCCGTTAACATTGGCCAAAAAAGATAAAAATTTCTTTTCGTGGGAAAAAATCGCTTTTCGCAACACGCCGCGCACGTGATTAACGGAACGGTTTTTATTGTTAAGTTTCGTTAATGTATTCTCTATGACACTCTCATTTTCTTGCGCCAGCCGATCCAAAACGCCGCTATCCGCGATTTCAGACATTTTGGCATCCAATTCCGCCAAATCATTTTCATTGATTCTTAAGATCCTCGCAATTTTTTTTACTCCGTTAGAAATTTTTAATAATCTTTTCATAATTTTGATAATATCCCCGTTCATTTATAAATGACTGCCGCAAAAATCAATCGCAATAAATTCTAACGGGGTTTATATTTTTTTATTATTTTTAAAATTTATTAACTATTCTTCCGACCGTAATTCCTATTCCCACCGCCGCGCCGCCGATTAATAACATCTCTAAACCATGATGCCATATGTTTGTTTTAAACAATCTGGCGCTAATAACGCCCAAAGCGAATAAAGCCGCCAACGACGCGACAATGGATACCAAAAATGAATATTCATCGCCGACGAACACATAAGAAAATAACGGAATAAAACCTGATACAAAATAAGAAAAAAACATAATCAATCCGCCAATAATTGAATGCTTGGAATAAGAACCGATATTATTCATATAGTCCTCTAATGAATGCTCTGAAAGAAAACTTCCGACAGCCATGGAAAACGCTTCCACGAAAATCAAAACTATGCCGGTAAGCACAATGGTTGAATGGGAAACGCCGGCAACCGCGATTCCGGACACCAGTCCAACCGTGGATACCAAACTGTCCTCCACTCCAAAAATAAAATTACGCATATATAAAACAAAATTTTTCTTTGATTCTTGCATACCCCACTCTTCAAAAACATATATAATTATGCTTGAAAATTATTAACCCCGCTTTAATATTTTTGAAGGGCGGGGCATATAGAATCATTATATCATTGTTGTTATAATTATCAAAAAGAATGTATAATGATGCTATGAACATACCGCATCATCAAAAAATATTTTTTATTTCTCTTGGATTAATTTTTACCGCTACCATCGCCAGCGCCATTTTTTTATACAAACAAAATAACAATATTGATATTGTTTATAATAAATCCCCTGAAATCGGCGATGAAATCGTTGTCCGTTTTCCGCGCGGATTTTCAGAAGCAAAAAGCCGAAAAGTTTTTACCATAAAACCCGATATAGAAGGCCAACTGGTATGGATAGAAGAATATAATGAACTGCATTTTGTGCCGCGTTACGGTTTTTCTCCGTCAATCGCATATAAAGTAAAAATCAGGCAAACAATACCATGGCTCGCGGCCATCGCGCTTCCTGCCAAAGATTTGGAAATAAAAACATTAGAAGTCCCAACTGAAACATCTGAAATTATTTATAAACCGATTGTCGCTACCGGCAAGTATATAGATGTTAATTTGAAAGATATGGTTATGCTTTTGTTTGAAAACGGCGAAATCGTAAAAAAATTTCCCATCGCCGCGAAAGGAAATCCCAAAACATCGCCAACGCCAGAAGGTATTTTTAATGTTTATATGAAAAAAGAAAAAGTTTTTTCTAATATTTATTACGCATGGTTGCCGTGGAGCGTAAAATTTTCCGGTCCATATTTCATACACGGATGGCCATATTGGCCCAATGGCGAAAAATTAACCAATGTTTATTCCGGCGGCTGTGTGCGACTTTACGATGAAGATGCCAAATACCTCTATGACTGGGCGGAAATAGAAACGCCCATTATAATTTATTCCGATCCGCAAAAAATTTCCATTTACGATTCCAAAAACCTGCAAGACGGCGATCTGGTTAGAGAATTCTCCGATTATCGCGTATACACAATAAAACAAATCGGCGAAAAATTATTTAAACGCCATATATTAACCGAAAAAATGGAAGAATGGTATGAACACCTGCGCCCTTTCCGAAAAAAAATAAAAATCGTGCATGACGGCACGCTTGATAATTATAAAACTTCGCGCTTGATTCGCGTTTCTTCTATTGATCAACCGGAAAATTGGAATATTTATGAAATTGACGAAAATGCGATAAAACATAAAATAACCTGCGGCGATTCAAAAAACTGTTATAAGTCTTATAAAGATTATGGATACGATTCGGATGAAATTTATATCGCAACAAAAAAAGAATTGGATTATTATATTCCCGGAAAAAACATTGAATTGCGATACGCCGAAATACAATAAAGTAAAACGAAAAATATAATATTATAAAAAACCCACACAGTACTGCGTGGGTTTTTTATAATACCTTTACTGTTTTGCCCGCAAGTCCAATTTAACTTATTTACAAAAACGCAAAAAAATAAAATTGTTGACTATCAGCGGGCTTAAGGAGGGCTTATCCCACATTCATCACTCACGGGCAAAGCAGTAAAGACTTTTAACAACGCATTGTAATGAAATAAAAGATATATGTCAAATAAAATAAGAAAACGGAGCTCATCTTTGATGAACCCCGTTTTTTAATTATTTTTTAATCATTATTTTATAAACATTGTAAAAAATGGCTAAAACAAATGGCGCCGCGCCGAAAATTATAAAAATCGCGTCTGGAAAAATCCTGATCCATAAAAGCATCTTTATGTGCGATTGATCATAAAACGCCAAATTTCTCGCGGCATAATAACCGTTATTCCAGCATTCCATAAATTGATAACTTCCAATAACAAACAAAATTGCCACCATACCGAATAAACCGAACATCAAACCGGCAAAAGAAAGATTAAAAATCGACTTTAAAAATAACTTTCCCTTCCCTGAAATTTGCAGACAAAAAACCATCAATGTTAAAGCGAATAATCCAAATACTCCAAACATTGCTCCATGACCATGAGTTGAAGTCAAAAATGTCCCATGAGAATAATAATTTGTCCAAGGAACGTTTATAATCGCTCCCAAAACGCCGGCGCCGAAAAAATTCCAAAGCGCCACTCCCGACATCATACAGAAAACCAAGGCAAATGGAAAATTCTTACCCGCCTTCTTTATAACCCTTCTATTCCATATCGCTTCGCCGATCAAAAGAGTTAACGGCACGACTTCCAAAGTAGAAAAAATCGATCCCAACATTAACCAAGAACCGGAAGCGCCAATCCAATAATAATGATGCCCCGTCCCGATAATTCCTGCGCTTATCAAAATCAATTGCCAATAACTCGTTCTGATGGCCCTTGAAGGACTAATTAAATTCATTGTAACAAGAATAAACGCAACCGTTACTGTCACAAAAAACTCAAACGCGCCTTCAACCCAAAGATGAATTACCCACCAACGCCAGTATTCGGCAATTGTAATATGCGTTGTCGGACTGAATAAAAGTCCGAATACATAAAAAAATGTTATGCCGATTACGGAATACAAGAAAAGGTGGATCAGAGATCCCTTATCTTTCTCCTTGGCAAGCGCCGGCTTCATTCCGCGATAAACCAAAAAAGAAAATATCGCAAGTCCCATCAAAATTAAAATCTGCCATAATCTGCCAAGTTCAAAATATTCCCATCCTTGCGTCCCTAACCAAAACCACATATTATCGCTAAAAAATTGCTGCCCGGAAAGCCATATTCCAAAAATATTTCCCAATCCGGCGAATGTTACCGCGCCAAATAAAATTTTCACGAGTCCGGCCTGATATTTTGGTTCATTGCCGCCAATTAACGGAGCCACGAAAAGCCCCGCTCCCATCCATGCGGAAGCTATCCATAAAATGGCAAGTTGTATGTGCAAAGCCCGCGTTATGTGAAATGGAAAAAATTTCACCAATAAATCAGAATAATTCCCCGTTATTACCGGATAAAAAGCGCCATGATCCGCATAATAATGAGCGCTAAACCCGCCTATCATAACCTGAAATAAAAACAAAACACCGGCAAGAATAAAAAACAAAAGACTGGACTTTTGACTCGCGGTCAAAGAAATTCCACTTAAATCGGGAATCTTTATTTTCGGTTCGCCAAATCCAAAATCCCGTTTTTTATACAAATAAACGACCGAGAACAATATTACGCAAAAAATTACAATACTCGCGTATGTGGCATTCCACGCTTCGGGAGTTATGGTATTTCCCGCCTTCGGCTCATAGGGCCAATTATTGGTATATGATACTCCATCCGCGCTTCTCGGCGTAACGCTAATCCACGCCTGCCATAAAAAGAAATCTGCCAAATAATTCACAGTATCGCTATCCGCGAAAATTTTTCCAATAACCGAATCCGAAAACCCCCATTCCATAAAGGTTTCTTCTTTAAGATAATCCAACTTGGCATCAGCCCAAGCGCGAGCATAAACTTCCGGAAGAACCAGTTCGCCAGTATCGTATTCATAAGTATTATTCTTAAAAAATTTCTTTGCTTCCCCGCCAACAAAATTTTTTAAAATCCTGTTTAAAGCATCGGCAGAAACATCGGGTCCCAAATAAGCGCCATGACCCATACTGGTCATATGGCTCATTAATCCCAAACGCCTAAACGCCTCCTGCCCCTTGATTATACTTTCGGATGTTGCCAAAACTTTGCCCGATTCTTGAGAAATCACCTTTTCCGGAATCACCGGCAAATTTTCATAAATTGATATTGACCCATGCCGAAAAAGAGCGGAAAATAAAACAAAAATACTGGTAATAACACACACAACCAGCAACACTCTTAAATGCCTGCTTCCCTTTTCTTTCACAATATCCTCCTTATCAAAAACAAAAAATAAATGTCAAAAAACTTAATATTTACATCAATAAAATATACCAAATCGCGATATTATGTCAATATAAAAAACGACCAAACGATCGTTTTTAATTTAATTTAAGAATGAACTCGCCTCCCTTTAAAATACGGGAGGAACAAAAAAAACATTATAACCGCGTCAATGCAAAAAATTCCCGCGGGATAAATAACAATCTCCAAAAAATTCCTTCCCGCATAATTAACAGCAAATAAATTAACAATAAAAGAAACTACTAAAAAGCACCATGCCGCTTTATTCTCGTTTCTTCCGCAATCAATGTAAATCTTCCTGACTGTCGGCACCGCTCCAATGGCCATAATAACTAAAGTTATTAATAATGTTACAAACGGATCTTTAAAACCCAAGCGCGAAATCAAACTTATTGCCGCCCCGCCAATGCAAACTTTATCAAAAAAAGTTAATTTACACCGGCTTTTGTTAAACCACAAGAGTAAGATAGCTATAATCATAGCCCTTGCGAATAAAACACAAGGGACGAATATAGTTTCGCGCGCGCCCAACCGAAAATAACTCTCAAGCATTATTCCGTCAATTACCGCCCAAATCAACCATGTCGCTTTATTAGGTCGCGTTTTGCCGGAAAAAATTGAAAAAATATACAAAGTGCCACTCGTCGCGGCAAGTATTCCCGCGAGACAACCTATCATCGCATACATAAAAATCTCCCTATTTTTATTATTTTAATTGTGAAATAACTCCGCCACCAAGCAATTCATCGCCCTTATAAAATACGGCTGATTGACCGGGCGTTATTGCAAGTTGCAGTTTTTGAAATTTAATTATACACCCCTTATTCTTTTTTGTCAATATGGCTTTCGCCGGTTTATGCTGATAACGAATTTTTACCATTACTTCAATGGGAAACCGCGGTATTTCGTTTATCCAATTAACATTCTTAATTTTCAATTCTTGCGAGAAAAGCTCTTTTTTGTTTTTTTCATCAACAACAACTAATTGATTTTTTGCCATATCTTTTTTCAAAACATACCATGGACCTTGCGACAAATTTATACCCTTACGCTGACCGATGGTATAAAATGCCAATCCTTGATGTTCGCCTAAAATTTTTCCGTTTATACCAACAATTTTTCCCTTGCGCGGTTTAACATATTCATTGATAAATCCGCCGAGATGATCGCCGACAAAACACAAATCCTCACTGTCGCGCTTTTGAAAAACCGGCAAACCGAAATTTTTGGCGATTTTCCTGACTTCATCTTTTTTATAATCGCCTACCGGAAACAAAAACTTCGTCAATTGTTTTTGCTTGACGGCCCATAAAAAATAACTTTGGTCTTTTTGCCTGTCTTTCGCTTTTAATAATTTACAATGTCCGCTATTATCAATATATTTTTGAACATAATGACCAGTAGCAACAAAATCCCCGCCCAATTTAATTATTTTTTCCAAAAGCAATTCAAACTTTATTTCTTTATTGCACACAACGCAAGGATTCGGCGTATCCCCCGCTTTTAATGATTTAACAAAATAATCCGCCACCAATTTCTTGAATTCTTTTTCAAAATTAAACGAATAAAGTTTAATGCCAAGCTTGTCCGCCACCGCCAGCGCGTCGTGATACGCCTCTACCGAACAGCATTTATTTTCGCCGACCGCTATCGGTGCTGTCCAAAATTTCATAAAAACCCCCACGACATCCCAATCGCGTTCCTTCAACAAAGCGGCGGCAACGGACGAATCCACTCCGCCGGACATTGCCACGAATACTTTCTTTTTTTTATTTTTACTTACGATAACCATAAAATATAAGGCAGTCCCGTAGTTATGCCGCAGCATATACTACAGGGACAACGGACGAATCCACTCCGCCGGACATTGCCACGAAGACCTTTTTTTTCTTTTTAACTATCAACATATTAAATTGTCATTGCCACTCCATTCCTTAATCGCTTTTTCCCACCGCTCAAATGTGCCGCAATCAAACCATTGTCCCTGAAATTTACATCCATAAAGTTTATTTTCCAAAGCCAATTTGGGAAATAAATCTTTTTCCACCATACTAAAAACCGGCTCTTTATATAAATAAAAATCAAATACTTCCGGTTCCAGCAAATAAAGTCCGGAGCTTATGTAATTTGACGGCGGATTTTGGGGCTTTTCCAAAAATTCACAAACTTTATTCTTTGTATCACAAACCACTACGCCATAAGAACTGGGATTCGGCACTTCTACCAACGCCAATGTCGCCACGCCACCACGCTCCTTATGGAAATCCGTCATTTTACGCAAATCAAAACCCTTCAACTCATCTCCATTGCTTACAAAAAACGGTTCATTGCCAACATTATTTTTTATTTGATAAAGACAGCCAAATGTTCCCAATGGCTTATTTTCCACGACAAATTTAACATTCAAACTGAAAGCAAAATCTTTTTTCCATTTTTCAAAATCAGCGATATGATCTTTATTTATTAAAATAATAAATTCATCAACTTGATACTTCAAGAATCCATCAATAAGATGGCTGATAATCGGCCTCTTTTGAACGGTAAGCAACGGTTTGGGCGTTTCCAATGTCACCGGATAAAGTCGAGTTCCCTTGCCGCCGGCTAAAATTATTGCTTTCATACCCAGTATATCAACTTCCAGTTTTCAAACATCATTTTTTGTTGACATTATAAACTTCTGGAAATTGATTGATATTAAGCCCAGAAACTATTTATTTACCTTTGCGTTCTTCTGTTTTTATTAATAAAAACAGAAGAACGCGCTGGAAGTTGTATTACTGGGCATATTTTTTATTTTAATTAAATAAGTCTCTGGTTTTGCGAAGCATCTCCACCAAAGAAAACTTTTCTTTAACGGCGCTAAAAGCGTTATCGCCTAAAAATTTCCGCAAATTATCATCGGAAACCGTCTCTTTAATCGCCACGACAAGTTCTTGCGAATTTTGTGGCTCAACCAAAATACCGCTTTTCCCATTTTCTACCATTTCCGACACACCGCCGACTTTTGTCGCCACGATCGAAAGGCCTGCCGCCATCGCTTCCAAAACCGTCCATGGCATTCCTTCTTTTATTGAAGGCAAAACGAACAAATCAAACGCTTTCAAATATTTATGAGCATCCGCCATACTACCCAAAAGAAAAAAATTGTTTTCTAAATTATATTTTTTTATCATTTCTTCCAGTTCTTTCCTCTCCGCGCCGTCGCCAATAACTATAAATATCAATTTATCATTGCTCAAAATACGCGCCGCTTCAATTAAATACAATAATCCTTTATTGGAATAAAAATTCGCTATTGTTCCGACTAAAAACCGGCTACTTTGCCGACTCCCGGAAACGGCAATTTTGCCGCTTCCGGGAGTCGGCAAAATTAACGAAAATTTCTCCGATAAACTCTTTCTCGCATCGTTCTTATCTAAAAATTTCATATTATCAATATCTATTCCATTATAAATAACTTTAATTTTTCTTTCCAGACAAATATTACGCGCTATCGCCGCTTTTTTATCCGCTTCGGAATTTACAACTATTACATCTTTCAATAACGCGGTTATTCGTTCCGTCAAAACATAAAGCCATTTTTTAATAAAAGATACTTTTTCATTAAAAGCCCATCCTCCTATCCTGTAAATTATTTTCGGCGACGATTTCCAGCGCCTATAAATAACCGCCGCAATACTGCCGATAACTCCCGCTTTTGAACTGTGCAAATAAACAAAATCCGGTTTTTCTTTTTTTATCAATCGGTAAATCTGCCAAATTCCCGCGAAATCAAATAACGGATTTATATTCCGCTTAAGATGCCACAATTTTCTTGTTTTTACGCCAACCTTATCAAGCCGCTCCAATAATTCCCAGTTTCCTTTTGGTCCGGCGGCTACCATAATATCATATTGTCCGCGATCAAGACGAACAGCGGTTTCATAAACATATTTTTGCGCGCCACCCATCTCCGATTGAGTTATAATAAAAAGTATTTTTTTTGCCATAAAAATATTTACACAAACATTAAACGATGTTAATTTAATACTATCAAGCTTATGGGAAATAATAAAGCAAAAAAAAACATAATCGCGGTTGTCGGTCTGGGATATGTCGGCCTTCCGCTTACTTTGGCTTTTGACAAAGCCGGTTTTTCCGTTGTCGGATTTGACATCAACGAAAAAAAAATAAAAAATCTGAAATCTGGCATTGACTCCAATGAAGAAATTCCCAAAAAAGAACTATTGAAAAGCAAGATCAATTTTACTATTGATCCAAAATTTATTTCTGAAAGTGAATTTATAATCGCGGCGATTCCGACTCCGATAAACGAATTTAATGAACCGGATATGACGCTTTTGGAACGCGCTTCCGAACTTATCGGCAAAAATCTCCGTAAAGGTCAAATTGTTATTTTTGAATCAACGGTTTATCCGGGAGTAACAGAAAATATTTGCGCGCCGATAATGGAAAAATATTCCAATCTCAAATGTGGCGCTGATTTCAAAATCGGCTATTCTCCGGAAAGAATAAACCCGGGAGATAAAGAACATAATGTAGAGACGATTGTAAAAGTGGTGTCCGGAATGGATGAAGAATCTTTAAAAAAAATCGCAGATCTTTATAAAACAATATGTAAAGGCGGAATTCACAAGGCCTCCTCAATCAAAGTGGCGGAAGCGGCAAAAGTGATTGAAAACATCCAAAGAGATCTGAATATAGCGTTAATGAATGAACTTTCTAGAATTTTTGACAAAATAGGATTAGATACGCACGAAGTGCTGGAAGCCGCAGCCACAAAATGGAATTTTCATAAATTTACGCCCGGACTGGTCGGCGGACACTGCATCGGCGTTGACCCTTACTATTTGACGCATCTCGCCCAAAAACTCGGTTATCATCCTCAAGTAATTCTGGCCGGTCGTAATATCAACGATTCAATGGCCTATTATATCAGCGTAATAATGGCAAAAGAATTAAAAAAAATCGACAAACTTCCGAAAAAATCAAAAGTTCTAATAATGGGTCTAACATTCAAAGAAGATGTCAAGGATTCACGCAATTCAAAATCATTTGATGTTATCAACGGTTTAAAAAAAAGCGGTATTCAAACGACGGCGCACGATCCCTTTCTGAATAATGAAGACATAGAAGAATATGGAGAGAAAAATATCCGCGATTTCAAAAAATTGCGGGGGAAATTTGATGGTGTCATAATCTGCGTTCCGCATAAAAAATTCAATGATATTCCATTGAAAGACTTCAAAAAAATATTCGCCGAAAACGCGATAATAATTGACATCAAGGGCGCGTTTAAAAATTTATTCAAAAATTCCAGCTATATTTATAAAAGACTTTAAATTTATGGCAACTTATATAATCACCGGCGGCGCGGGATTTATCGGATGCAATATCGCGCGCGAACTCGTCCGCCAAAAACAACGAATAAAAATAATAGACAATCTTTCCACCGGAAATATTGATAATTTGGATGATATAAAAAATGATGTTGAATTTATTAAAGGCGACATCAGGGATCAAAAATTTCTTCAAAAACATTTTGCCGGAGCCGACTTTATTTTACATCAAGCCGCGCTCGGTTCTGTGCCGCGATCAGTTAACGATCCGGTAAACACCCACGAAAACAACGCGACCGGCACCCTGAATGTTTTGATAGCCGCGCGCGATAATAAAGTAAAACGAGTGATTTTCGCAAGCTCTTCTTCTGTTTACGGAGGCGCGGCAAAAGGAAAAAATAAAGAATGTTTCAAACCCAATCCCCTTTCTCCATACGCCGCGAGTAAACTTATGGGCGAACATTATATGGCAATTTTCAATAATATTTTTAATCTGGAAACGGTTATTCTACGATATTTCAATGTCTACGGTCCGTACCAAAGCCCCAATTCCGAATACGCCGCCGTAATTCCGCTTTTTATAAAAGCGGCTTTGGGAAATAAACCGCCGGTTATTTTCGGCGACGGCAATCAATCCCGTTCTTTCACATTTATGGAAGATGTCGTATCCGCGAATTTGACCGCCTGCCGCGCGCCAAAAGCCAAGGGAAAAATAATGAATATCGGCGGAAATCATATAACAAGCGTAATTGAAATCTGGAAAACGATAGCCAAAATAACAAACACGAAA
>JBBTRL010000099.1:3889-12607 GCA_038065195.1 Patescibacteria group bacterium | reverse complement strand
CTTAAGTTTAAATTCTGACTATCTATAAAAGCGTAATTGTTTAATTTTTTCTTCATATTTTGGCGAAAAACAATTAATGTTATCGTAAAACAGCGTTTAAATCTCTCGCTGTCTTATCGCGAATTTTTTCTTGTATTTTATTTATTTCTTCATTGGTTAAAGTTCTTTCAAAAGAACGATAAATAATACGAAATGTGTAAGATTTTTTATCCTTGCCAAATTTGCTTTCATTTTCATATTCGTCAATCAATTTTACTTCCTCAATTAAATCTTCGGCAAAATCTCGGACAATTTCATAATAGTTATTTAAATTTATATTTTTATCAATTATAAAAGAAATGTCTCTTGATGTCTTGGGATATTTGCTGATTTCTTTGTATTTACTGTTTATGTCTTTGAACTGACCGGTTATTCGCGGATTATCAGACCACAAAATTCTGATATCCGGAATTCCCATCTTTATCATTGCCAGTCTGTCGCCAAATCCGAATGCCCAGCCGTTGTAAATTTCCGGATCTAAATTAAAATTTTTCAAACATTGCGGATGCACAAGGCCAGCTCCATTAACTTCCATCCATTTGCCGTTAAATTTGATATCCATCTCCAGACTTTCAATCGTGTATGGAAACTTATCGGGGATAAATTTCCATTCAACATCGGAACCAAAAATTCCCTTTGCCAACTCAATTTGCACAACTTTCAAATCTTCTTGCGTGATAATCTTTTTAGATTTTTTGCAAATTAACAAACCGTCAATCTGATGAAAAACCGGATAATGATTTCTGTCAATTTCATCTTTTCTAAAAACAATTCCGGGAGCAAGCGCCTTTATTTCGCCGTCTTTTTCCAACTTTTCTAAAATTATTCTATCTTTCAAATAAAAAGACCAGAAAGCCGTTGTTTGAGTGCGTAAAATATGAATGTCATCCAAATAATATGTGTCTGTTTCCCTTCTGGCGGGATGATCTTTTGATGTATTCAAAAGATCAAAACATTGCTCAATCGTTACTATTCTGGGAAATTTAACCAAATCAAATTCTTCAAATGCGGGTAAATTTATGATCTGATCAAATAAAATTTTCACCGGGGAATTTTCTTTTTCCGTTAAATCCGGAAACGCTAAAAGTCTTTTTATCCGTTCCGCTTTAATATCTTCTCTTTTATTTAATTCTTCAAGCAAAACATCCTCATTTTCATTTTTTATTATTATTTCTCTATTCATAAATATTCTATTGACTTCTTGATTCATAATTTTAACCGCATTATAATCTAATTTTACTATAAAATAAGGGCTAAAACAAGCCCCGTTAGAAGTCTTGTAACGCTCGTGCTTTAAACAAAAACAGAGACGTAAATCAGCTTCGCCTCTATATATTTACAATACGAATGATTCATGACTGGACTTCTAACGGGGCAAGCCCATAAATTTTTACTCCGCTTCTTTCGGCTTATCCAAAACCATCGGCTCACTGCCAATTTCCTTACCGCTGATACGCATTACATCCTTGTCAATTTTGCGAAATTCCTGATACGCTCCGTTATACATATTTACTGTCGTGGACAAATGCATTCCCATTTTTTTCAAATATGTTTCATAACTTGAAAGATGACGACCTAATTCTTCAACCCGCTTTCCGATCTCTTTCGCCGATTCTTCTATTTGTAGCGCGCGCAAACCCTGTAGCACGGTTTGCAAATAAGCGAAAAAAGAAGTCGGCGAAACAATAATCACCTTCTTGGAAAAAGCGTATTCAATTAAATCCTTGGCTGTAACGGAACCGACTTTATTTATCAAAAGATCATAATACAACCCCTCTGAAGGAATAAACATAAACGCAAAATCCATTGTTCCGTCTTTCGGTCTGATGTATTTTGATGTTTCGTCAATTCTTAATTTCAAATCAACGCGCAAAGCGTCTTCCAGTTTTTTTCTTTCGTCTTCGCTTTTCGCGCTTAAAATCCTATTATAATTTTCCAAACTGAATTTAGAATCAATAGGAATAATTTTATCTTTAATAAAAATTACCGCGTCAACGATATCGCCGCCGGCAAAAGAATATTGCATTTGATATGTTTTTGGCGGGAGAGTATTGCTCAAAACCGTTTCCAAAAAATATTCGCCGAGAATGCCGCGCTGTTTCGGATTTTTCAAAATATTCTGTAAATTTTCCAACTGACCCGCAAAATTCACAACCTGCTGATTCGTGGAATCCAATTTTGTCAGTCGATCGGTAACATCGCGGATAATTCGCGCGCTCTCGCCAAATTGCCTTTGCATTATTTTCGTTGACTCGCCCAATTTTGAATCCAAAACCCTTGTTACTTCGTTTATCTGGTTTTGTAAAAACACAAACGACGACTCTTCCTTGTCTTTTTTTGACAATATTGCCGCGCGCATATTGCGAAAAACAAAAATCACGGACATAAATCCGGCAACAATGATTATTGAAATAATAATCAGAAACATTAACTCCATATAAACAGTATAAACCATCAAGACCAATAAAAAAAGTCTCCCTTCGGGAGACTTCCATATTATTACTTTTTTAGAGTCACTGACCACGGCGCATGACCCCAAATAATCGCCTTTCGCAATTCCTTATCTTCAATATTTGAAAGTTTCGGATAAAAAATTTCCATATTATAATGTTTCGCGTAAGCAACCGCATCTTTGGCAATCTCACTCTGCTCCCAACCTGGCAAAACCAAAACCGCGCTTGCAGTCGTGCGTAAACAAAGTTCGCACAAATGCTTTTTATATGCCAATGGCACATCCTCTAAACCCCTGACCAAATCGTAATACCCGTAAACGCCAACATAGTTCTTTGCCAATATTTTTTTATATTGATATGCTTCTTCTATCCTTTTACTATTATTAGGACCCGCCATAAAAACCATCTTCATCGTTTCTCTCATTTTGTCACCCCTTTCTGTTGGTATTTTAAAAAACTATATTCCCATTACACTACCGTATTTTATTAAAAATGTCCATAGTTTTGGATACTATCGTTATATTGTCATGTATTGATTTTACTGATAATATTGTGCTATAAATAGCGGTATAGTTCAGCTCAGGAAACAATATAATCGTCCCACGACAAAATTACGGCGGAGTAGCTCAGTTGGCAGAGCGCGGGACTCATAAGCCCGAGGTCATGGGTTCGATCCCCATCTCCGCTACGAAAAATCAATACGGACCCGTGGTGTAGCCCGGTTAACACGTCTCCCTGTCACGGAGAAGATCGAGGGTTCAAATCCCTTCGGGTCCGCATAATTCATCTATACTTACAATGCCTATAAAAAGAGTATTCATAATTCACGGCTGGAACGGTTACCCTGAAGAAGGAATTTTCCCTTGGTTAAAAACAGAACTTCAAAATAGGGGCTTTTCGGTTTTTAATCCACTAATGCCAAGCCCGTCAAAACCGCAAATATCAACATGGGTTCAATTTCTTAGAGGGCAAATTGGCGTTCCGGATGGAAATACTTTCCTTTTCGGACATTCCATAGGAGCTCAGACGATTTTACGATATTTAGAATATTTGCTGAAAAATAAAAAAATTGGAGGAGCTGTTTTTTTAGCGGGATGGATCCATCTTACCGATAAAGCGTATGAGACAAAAGAAGATGTAAAAATTGCTAAACCCTGGCTTGAAACACCGTTAAATTGGAATGTCATTAAATCTCGCACGAATAAATTTACCGGTATTTTTTCAGACGATGACCCTTTCGTTCCAATTTCCGATGCGCAAATTTTTGAAAATAATCTAGAAGCAAAGATTATTATTGAACATAAAAAGAAACATTTCGGTGGAAATAGCGGTATTAAAAAACTGCCATCAGCTCTTTGTGCAATACTAGAAATTGCCGAAAAAAAGCGGTAATCCTGTTCCAACTCACGCATATAAATTCTGCCGAAAATAAACTTAAAACATTTATGACCAAACCTATCGTTTTAATCATTTTAGACGGCTGGGGCATAAACTTAAAAGAGCAAGGCAATGCCATTGCGTCCGCTAAAACTCCTTTTATTGACGGGGTGGAAAAATTCTATCCATTTCTTACGCTTAATTCTTCCGGTCTTTCCGTGGGACTTCCGTGGGGAGAAACCGGCAATTCCGAAGTCGGACATATGACTATCGGCACTGGCCGTATTACATACCAATACTTGCCGCGCATAGTTTTTTCCATTCAAGACGGAAGTTTTTTTAAAAATACGACTCTTCTTGAAACCGCGCGCCATGTGAAAAAGCATAATTCCCGCCTGCATATTATGGGACTTACGTCTTCCGGAACAGTACACAGTTACATAGATCATTTATACGCCCTGTTTGAATTTGCCAAAAGAGAAAAAATTTCCAATGTTTTTCTACATATTTTCACCGACGGCAAAGACAGTTTTTCACATGAAGCGAAAACGCTTATATTCAACCTGAAAGAACGGATGGAAAAATTGAATTTAGGAAAAATAGCCACCGTAATGGGCAGACAATTCGCGATGGATAGAGGAAACAATTGGCACTTTACTGAAATCGCCTATCGCTCTCTTACTGTGAAAAAAACCGAAACAACCAAAGATATAATTAAATTCATAGAAACCCAATATGACAAAAAATACGACGACCAAAATTTACCGCCTATTGTGCTGGAAAACGCGGAAAATACGCGAATTATGGAAAACGACGCCGTCATATTTTTTAACTTCCGGGAAGACAGTGTCAGGCAACTAACCCGCGCTTTTGTGGATGAAAATTTTCAGGAGTTTAAAAGATCAAAAATAAATAATCTATTTTTTGCCACAATGACCAAATACGAAGAAAATCTGCCAATTCATACAATGTTTGAACCGCCAAAAATAACCAATTCTCTCTCAGAAATTTTAAGCAAAAATGGACAAAAACAATTTAAAGTGACGGAAACGGAAAAATACGCCCACATCACTTATTTTTTTAACGGTCTGAAAGAAAAACCGATCCATAACGAAAAACGATTGATTATCCCATCTTTGCCCGCAACGCAATATGAAAACCAACCCGAGATGAAAACACAGGAAATAACCGACGAATTACTATTGGCATTGGCGCAAAATTCATACAATTTTCTTCTTACTAATTTTGCCAATGCCGATACGGTAGGTCATTCCGGCAATTTAAAAAACGCGATTCAAGCGATAGAATTTATCGATACAATGCTTAAAAAACTTTATGAATTTATTATTAAAAAAAATGGGGTAATGATAATAACCAGCGATCATGGAAACGCCGAACAAATGATAAACCCATTAACGGGAAATATTGACACCGAACACAATGCGAATCCGGTGCCGTTATATTTAATCGCCAGCGATCTGAAACGAAAAACAGCAAACGATATTGCAATGATAAAAACAAATGTTCAAGGATTTTTAAGCGATATCGCGCCGACAATTTTGGATATTATGAATATAGAACAACCGGAAGAAATGACCGGAAAATCGCTGTTGGAACGATTAAACATCAAACTTTAAGCGTAAATTTGACATAATTATAATAATAGATTATAATATAAATTACTTCTACTAGTTTTTTTACAATTTATACAAAAGGAGAATTACCAATGAAACAATGCGGAAAAAAGAGTAACTGGAGTTATGCGTTAAATTATCTGATAAGAAAATACATTAATCAAAAAAAATTCCTGCCCGTGTGGGCAACCATAACTCTGACTACCCGATGCAACCTTAATTGTAAATATTGTTATTTCGCACAAGACAATAATATCGCCCGGGATATGGATTTAATTTTAGCGAAAAAGATTGTCAGCTGGCTTCATGAAAATGGCTGCCGCGGAGCGGCTCTTTTTGGTGGCGAACCGACTCTTTTAGGTGGCGAGTTGATAAAAATTATCGAGTTTGCCGCGCAAGAAAAAAGAATGTATGTTTATTTTTCCACCAACGGATTCTTATTAGCCCGCGACAAAAAATTTTTAGAGGATATTTGCAAGGCTGGCGCCAGCGTAATCGCTTACGCGGTGGATTGCGTTGATTTCGTTGATGGCATGCCGAAAAAAATTAATTATCAACTATTAGAAAATCTTATTCTTATGCGGGAAAAATATAAAATTCGCCCGCAATTTAATACGGTAATTACGAAAGCGAATGTATCGGAAATTTATAAACTGGCTGAAGTTGCCAAAATTCACAAAATACCGATTACTTCCAGACTGTTCAATAATCATTCATTAAATCGTGCTATACATGACTGTTACAATCCTCAACTTTTTACTTTTAACACGGAAGAAGATTTAATAAAGTTAAATAAATTAATTACATATTTAATGAAGTTAAAAAAAGAAAATTCTATTATAATCGATTCCAGCGAATCGCTTCTAAGAATTCCTGGAATCGCTCGGGGTATAGACGCGCCATTTGATTGTACAGCGGGAAAATACACGCTTTCTTTCGGTTCTCAAGGTAGGATTTATTCCTGCGTTGACGAAATGATTGAAGGTCCCATTTTCCATCAAAACTTAAAAGATGACCAAATTTTTGATGAAAATGTTTTACATCAAACAATAAAAAAATGCTCAGCACTTTGCACTGCCTGTGCCGAACTTCAAACGGCTTATCTCACCAAGCATCCATTGGAATTTTTCTTTAAATTTCCTAAATAAAAAATTCCCCAGCAGTA
Source organism: Patescibacteria group bacterium (assembly GCA_038065195.1). Classification (GTDB taxonomy): domain Bacteria; phylum Patescibacteriota; class Minisyncoccia; order GWA2-38-13b; family GWA2-38-13b; genus GWA2-38-13b. The sequence goes on along the minus strand of JBBTRL010000099.1, from coordinate 5,939 downwards.
CTGCTGGGGAATTTTTATAATCCGTGTATTATATTTTAGTCTTGATTATTTTATCAACTATGCCGTATTCTTTCGCTTCTTTCGCCGACATCCAAAAATCTCGATCGGAATCTTGTTCTATGCGCGCCAAATCCTGACCCGTATGCTTAGATAAAATAGCGTTTAATTTATTTTTTAATTTAATAATTTGCTTTGCCGCTATCTCTATTTCTGTCGCTTGACCCTCGGCTCCTCCCATAATCTGATGGATTAAAACTTCCGAATTTGGCAAAACAAACCTTTTGTCTTTTTGTCCCGCCGCGAGCAAAACAGCCGCCATTGATCCCGCGATCCCGATGCAAATCGTAGCGACATCGCATTTTACATACTGCATCGTGTCGTAAATGGCAAGTCCGGCGGTAACGGAACCGCCCGGAGAATTAATATAAAGCTTGATTTCTTTTTTTGGGTCCTGACTTTCCAAAAATAAAAGCTGAGCAATAACAATATTGGCCGCGTCATCGTTTACTGGACCACCTAAAAATATAATCCTGTCTTTTAAAAGACGAGAATAAATATCGTAAGCCCGCTCGCCGAATTGCGATTTTTCTATAACGGTAGGGATAAGATGCATGCCAAAAATCAAAAATCAAAAATTAAAATGATAAATTAAAACAAGAAATAACTTTTCATTTTACATTTTGACATTTGCATTATTTTTAAACCTGTTTTTGTAAAAATTGCAACACTTTCTCATTCCTAATCATACCGTAATAATAATCCTTTAAACGATGCAAATCAATTTTTTTGCGAGCTTCATCTATGGATTTATAGTGCCCTAACAATTCTTTGTTCAACCTCTCTTCCGTTTCTTTATCAGATACATCAATCCCTTCTTTATCACCGATATTTTTAAGAACTAAATTCACTTTAACCGAATCTTCCGCCACTTTCCGGTTATCTTTTTTCAAATCATCAGCGGTCTTTTTAATATGTTCCAAATAATCATCGAAACAAAGACCTGCTTGCGTGACATTTGCCTTTAAATTATCCATTATTCTTTCAAGCTCCGAATTAATCAATATTTCCGGAATATCCATTTCTGATTTTTCGGCAATTTTTCGTAAAATCTCCATTACCCATCTTTCCTGTTCCCTTGATTCTTTCTCCGAAACCAATCCTTTTCCTATACTATCTTTCAATAATCCCAATCCATCAAATTTACCCAAACTTTTGGCAAATTCATCATTTTCTTCCGGTAAAATCACTTCCTCAACCGAATTAACTTTAACTTTAAAATTTATAATTTTCCCGCCCATCTCTTTATCATAATAATTATCTGGAAATTTAACCAAAAATTCCTTGTAATCGCCAGACTTAAGACCTGCTAAATTTTCCTCAAAATCACCGATAAACAAATTATCGCCTATTATCAATGGCTGATTTCTCTGTTCGCCATTTTTTATTTCAACACCTTGCTCGTCAATGGCAGAAAAATCAATATTCACCCTATCGCCCTTTGCAGCTCCCCTGCTAACTTGAATAAAACTCGCCCGCGATTTTCTTAAAAACATCAGCGCGTCGCCGACTTCCTTATCGCTGACTTCCATTTTTTGTTTTTTAATACCGGAAACGATTTTTTTATAATCCGGCAGTAAAACTTTTGGCAAAACCGCTATTTCCGCTTTATATTCAAAATCGTTTCCTTTTGCTATTTTTAAAATCTTGATGTCGGGAATACCCAATGAATCAATCTTATTTTCCATTAAAACTTTTGGTAAAGTCCGCCGAACGGCAATGCCGGCCGCTTCATTAAACAATTCCTGCGAACCGACTTTTTTTTCCACAGTGTCAATGGGGGCTTTGCCAGAACGAAAACCGCTAATTTTTATATTCTGCGATAAATTAGCCGCGGCTTGTTCAAAATAACCGTTCATTTCATCGCCAGCGACAGTAACGGTAATTTCCATCATTGAATTTGGCAAATCTTTTTTTATTATATGCACCCCGTTAAAACTTTGTATTGTCATAATAAATTTATATTTTAGATCCCCGCAGTTAATCTATGAAA
>JBBTRL010000099.1:0-3879 GCA_038065195.1 Patescibacteria group bacterium | reverse complement strand
CTATGAAATTTCTAACGGGGTAAATAATATAGTTAAAGTAACGGCGCAATAATCAACGCGATTATCGCCATCAATTTAAGCAATATATTCAAAGAAGGACCGGCGGTGTCTTTAAATGGATCGCCGACGGTATCACCGACAACGGCCGCTTTGTGAGTAACGGAACCTTTTCCGCCCAAATTACCCGCTTCAATAAATTTCTTGGCATTGTCCCATGCGCCACCGGCATTTGCCATCATAACAGCCAAAAGAAATCCAGTCGCAATAGAACCGGCAAGCAATCCGCCCAACGCCTCCGGACCAAGAACAAAACCCATTAATATTGGAGCGGCAACCGCGACTAATCCCGGCATAATCATCTCTTTTAAAGCCGCGCCCGTGCTTATATCAATACATTTTTTATAATCCGGTTTTCCCGTTCCGTCCATAATTCCAACTATTTCCCTAAATTGTCTGCGCACTTCATCAACCATTTTTGAAGCGGCGCGACCTACGGCATTCATCGCGAAAGAAGAAAAAAGGAAAGGAAGCATAGCGCCCATAAAAAGTCCGATAATAACTCTCGGTTCCATCAAATTTATAATAGAAAGCCCGACCACTTCGCCATAACTCACCATCAACACAATCGCCGTTAGAGCTGCCGAACCGATAGCAAATCCTTTCCCGATAGCGGCGGTTGTATTACCAACAGCATCCAATTCTTCGGCGCGTTTTCTTGTTTCTTCACCCATTCCAGCCATTTCGGCGATACCGGCCGCGTTATCGGCGACCGGACCGTAAGTATCCGTCGCCAATGTAATTCCAAGCGTAGAAAGCATTCCAACGGCGGCAATAGCAATACCATAAATACCGGCAAAATAATAACTCAAAAATAACGCCGCGGAAACGATAATAACGGGAAAAAATGTGCTTTTCATACCCAAGGCAAGACCTGAAATAATATTCGTGCCTGCGCCGGTTTGAGCGGAAAGGGCCACATTTCGCGCAGGATGTTTGTCTGCCGAAGTATAATATTCCGTAATCGCTCCTATGCCCGCGCCGGAAAAAAGTCCTACTAAAAAAACAACGAATATATAAATATCACCGACAAAATAATTAATTACAAAATAAGAAAAAATTGCCATCAAAATCGTACTGCCCCAAATTCCTCTATTCAAAACGCTATGAGGTTTTCCTTGTGAAAATAATTTAACAATTATATTACCCAGCAAACTTGCCACAATTCCCGCGGACGCAAGCATCATTGGCAAAAAAACCGCGCCCTCTTTTATAATAAAACCCGTGCCAATAAGCGCGCCTATAACCATCGCGGCGATTATTGCATCAACATAACTTTCAAACAGATCGGCGCCCATACCGGCAACATCGCCGACATTATCGCCGACATTATCGGCTATAACAGCCGGATTACGCGGATCATCTTCCGGTATACCCGCTTCAATTTTTCCTACCAAATCAGCGCCGACATCGGCGGCTTTCGTATAAATTCCGCCGCCAACTCTGGCAAAAAGAGCGATAAACGACGCCCCGAATCCAAAACCATAAATTATCTGCGGATCGCCGAAAACAACATAAAGAATACTAACGCCCAAAAGTCCAAGACCAACAACAACCATCCCAACCGCCGAACCGCTATTAAAAGCGACCATTAACCCCTCTTTCAAACTTTTTTTGGCACCTTCCGCCGTTCTTACATTAGCGCTGGTCGCGATTCTCATACCAATATTACCGGACAAAGCGCTCAATAAAGATCCGAAAAAGAAAGATACCGCAATGGGCCATCCAAGAAACACGAAAAGCAATAACGCTATAATAATTATAAAAATGATTAAAATTTTATATTCTTTATTCAAAAATGCAATAGCGCCATTATGAATTATATCCGAAATTTCTTTAGCGCGAACCGATTCCACCGGCTGTTTCTTGATGCGCCAGCCCAAAATCAACGAAAAAATTATTGCCGCTACCGCTATTATTATTGGAAAAAGTATCAACATAAAATTAAATTTCAAATTAACCAGATTGGCCTGATTTTGCATAATGAATGAAAAACATGCCAACGAAAAATTAAAATAGTTTAGAAATTATTTTTCCTCTTTTTTATCTTTATTTACTCCGTCTTCTTTTTTCTCTTCTTCTGTTTTTTTCGCTTTTTTTACTTTTTTTAACTTTTTCTTTTCTTCTTTTTTATCATCAATCTTGTCTTCTCCCGGTTCTTTTTTATTTTCCGTTTCTTCTTTCGCCGTAATTTCTTTTGGCGATTTCTCATCGGTTTCCGATTTTTCCAGATTTTTTTCGCTGTTTTCAACCGTTTTACCTCCGGCGATTATGTCAATTCTCCAACCGGTCAATTTAGCGGCAAGACGCACGTTCTGACCATTTTTTCCAATAGCCAAAGAAAGCTGATCCTCGTCAACCTCCACCTTGGCTTCGCGCATATTCCCTGACAATTTAACATTCAAAATTTTTGCCGGAGCAAGAGCATTGGCGATAAATTTCGCCTCATCATCATTCCATTCAATTATATCTATTTTTTCTCCGCCCAATTCATTGATTATCGTAGAAACTCGTGTTCCTTTCTGACCGACACACGAACCAACCGGATCAACGCCTTCCGCATGAGAAACAACGGCGACCTTGGAACGAGATCCGGCTTCCCGAGCAATCGCTTTAATTTCAACGCTACCCCCTCCAATTTCCGGCACTTCAAACTCAAAAAGTTTTATAACCATTTTGGGATGAGCTCTAGACAACATTACAAGCGAACCCCTTGCATCATGATCCACTTTAATGACATACGCGCGAATCCGTTGCCCGATTTGATATCTTTCCCGCGGTATTTGTTCGTTAAAAAATATAGTGCCGGTCGTTTTACCAATATCAACAAAAATACTCCCCCCTTCCATTCGTTGAATAATTCCACTTACAACCTCACCCTCTTTAGATTTAAATTCGGTATAAACAACATCTCTCTCCGCCTCACGCACTCTCTGCATAATTACCTGTTTGGCGGTCTGAGCCGCTATTCTTCCATAACTATCTTTACCTTCAAGCGGCGTTTCTATATAATCAAATAATTCTATTTTTTTCGCCGCTTTTGCCCCAACTTCACGATTCGCCTCTTTTAATAATTTAATTTTATCTTCAACCACATCAAGTTCCGGCGCGCGCTTAACCAAAACCGCCCCCTCTTTTCTTAAGGCCTCTTTGGCATCTTCAATCATAATATGTTTTTCAATATTGAATTTTATTTTTTTACCATCATCCTCTATCGCGTTTTCATCACTGGACTTTGTCAAAATTTCAATCTCGCCATTCAATTTCTTATCTTCTTGCTTTAACAAATCTTCATTATTCGTTCGCTTTAATTTAGAATCTTCATTATCTCCGACTTCCGCATCATCGCTAACATCTTCTTTTAAAACAGATTCATCCACTACCAATTTAAGTTGAAAAAATTTCATTTCACCGATTTTTTGATCAAAATCAGCTCTTATGATTTGCCCTCTTTTGCCATAATCCTTTTTATAAGCGGCCGAAAGAGCCATTTCAATAATTTCCACGACTTTTTCTCTAAGAATTCCCTTTTCCTCCGCTATTTGAGCAATGGCCGAAATAAATTGTTTTTGTTCTAACACAATAAAAAATCAAAATGCAAAATGTCTATCTGCGATAGATCTCCCTGCCTGCCGGCAGGCAGGCAGGGAGATAAAAATCAAATAAATATTTTATTTTTGAAATTATTAAAGCCCGTTTAATAAACGGGCTTAATCATAATAATGCTTTCTAACTATTTACAGTTTAACATCCAAAAATCAAAAGTCAATGCACAATACACTTTAAATTCCTTGCTGGTGCATTTATTCTACCAAATCAGAA
>JBBTRL010000098.1:8521-10532 GCA_038065195.1 Patescibacteria group bacterium | reverse complement strand
TGTTCATTGTCCATTACACTGAGGCGAAGCCGCTTCGCTATTGAACTATAATATATAAAATACATGATTAGAAAAGAGGCGGGGTAAAGGTTTTGTAGCCGCTCAGACTCCTCCCGCCCGCGGCGGGATCGTCTTCGCGGACAAAACTCTTTAATGCGATAACATTTCTATTTTATACCCCTGCTTCAAAGTTACTATCGCTTTCTTATATCCGCTTTTATATCCTTCGCGTCGGCGCACAAATCTTTTTTTTCTGTGAATATTGATCATATTCACACTCTTTACTTTAACGCCGTAAAGTTCTGCAATGCTCTTGGCCACTTCTATTTTATTCGCTCCGGAAAAAACTCTAAAAACATACTTATTAAGACTGGCAAGATCTGCGCTTTTCTCCGTAATATGAGGAAACTTTATCGTTCTATAAACAACCGGCGCATATCCCGTTTTTTGTCTTTCAGATACGGTCAATTTACCGTTTGTTTTTCCAGCGCCGCTATTTTTCTTTTCTATTTTTTTCGTTTCAGATTTTTTAATTTCTTTTTTGGATTTTTTGTCGCCGTCTTTTTTATTTTTTAAAAATTTAATAAATGACATAATAAACTTTATACCGTTTTATTTTTCTGCTCGTCGTTTAAGACTCTGAATGGGAAACGAACAAACAAACTATTTTTTGATCGATACTTTTTCTAAATTATTTTTAATAACATCCAACGATTCCTTGTCTAATAATATATATTTATACGACATAACATCCAATACATTCAAATTAGCAGTTCTCATAGTTTTAATATACGGAATATTTCTGCTTGCCCGCGCTATATTTTTATAAAAATCACCCTTACCAAGCAAGATTAAAATAAAATTGCTGTTTTTACGAATTTTTTCTATACTACCCTTAAAGAGTCCAAAAAGCAACTCAACCATTTTTTGCGTTTTATAATTTTCCAATTTTAATATATCCAAAATTTTCAAATCGTTTTCCCCGGCCTTGATTGAAAGAGCGACTCTAAGCGCTTGCTTGTTCATTTTTTGCGGTATTTTACGCGAAAAATTTCTTTCTTTTGTCGGACCGAAAGTTATTCCGCCGCCAATCCAAATAGGAGAACGAATAGAACCGTGCCGCGCTCGCCCCGTTCCCTTTTGTTTCCATGGTTTAATTCCGCCACCCCTTACTTCACCGCGTCCCTTTGTGTGCGCTATAACTCTCCTTGCGTTGGATGTCTGACTGACTATCACCTGATGAAGCAAATCCGGATTTTTTTCAACCTTAAAAATATCATCAGATAATCTGACATTTCCTATTTTTTCATTTTTTAAATTATAAAGCGGATAGTTCACCCCATTAGAAGTCTGTCCCTATATAACCAATGTTAATTTCAGACAAACAAACACTAAGGCATAAACTCCGTTAGTTCAGCGCAGAAAAAATTTTCTATAAAATTTTTTCTGCGTAAGACTTCTAACGGGGTTCATTTATATTTATACGGAACAAATTTTTAATAATGTGCCAATATGTCCGGGAACGGCGCCGCCAACCGCTATTAAATTATTATCCTTGTCGATTTTCATAACAGTCAATCTTTTAACGGTAATCTTTTCAACGCCGGTATGCCCTGGCATTCTTCTGCCTTTTCTTGTATGTTGCGGAAAACGACATCCCACGGAACCTCCCATTCTTAAAACATGATAATGTCCATGGGAAGCGGGAGCGCCGGCAAAATGATGCCTTTTAACAACTCCCTGAAAACCTCTGCCCTTGGAAAAACCGCATACATCTATTTTATCCCCTTCACCGAAGATAGAAACATTTATCTCGTCGCCAATTTGCAATTTATTATCTCCGTTACTCCTAAATTCTCTTAAAAACCGCGCGCTTTTTCTTCCCGCTTTCGCCAAATGTCCCCTTAAAGCCAAATTGCTATTTTTCAATTTTTTCTCTCCGTAACAAATTTGAACAGCAGAATACCCGTCTTTTTTACTTTCGCGAATCTGCGTAACAAAACATTGACCG
>JBBTRL010000098.1:0-8511 GCA_038065195.1 Patescibacteria group bacterium | reverse complement strand
CATGGACCGGCTTCAATAACGGTAACGGGAGCAACTGCTCCTTTTTCGTCAAACACTTGAGACATTCCTATTTTTTTTCCCAATATAAATTTCACTTTGTCAGACATTTTATGTTATTTTTATCAACCCCGTTAAAAGTTTAATGATTGATTATCCCAAAAGATAATCTAAGCCGCAAAGGCGGCTTCGCCTTAATATCAATTTAAAAAGAAAAATTTTTGATGAACTTCTAACGGGGTAAATAAAAAATACCGAGGACTACTCGGCATAAATAATTTACCGGGCAAATCTCAATATAATCTTTTAAATTTCTCTACATTTTTATTTCAATGCTAACTCCCGCCGGCAAATTCAAATTTTCCAAAGCATAAATTATTTTCTGACTGGGATTTAAAATATCAATAATCCTTTTATGAATCCTCATTTCATACTGATCCCTGGCATCTTTATCAACAAAGGTGGAACTATTTACGGTAAATTTTTTAATAGCTGTCGGTAAAGGCACGGGCCCCTGTATTTCAGCTCCGTTTCTTTCGGCTGTCTCAACTATTTGACGAACACTATGATCAATAATCTTGTGATCATATGCTTTAATTTTAATCCTGATAATCGGCTGATCTTCTTTAGCAATATTATGCCCCACATCACCATCGCTCTTTTTATGCGATAATTTAACTGATATACTTTTTTCTTTCTTTTTAATAACTTTAGACATACCCCGTTAGAAACCCCATTAGTTGAACCAATATACATTTTGTATATTCAGATTTCTAACGGGGCATAAAAATAAATTTTCAAATATAATACCTATACGATTATTTTCCCCCCGCAATATTACGGAGGGAAAATTCACTTATATTATAATTTTTTATTTAATCATTTTCGTCACAACACCCGCTCCAACAGTATGACCTCCTTCACGAAGAGCAAATCTTTGCTGTTCTTCCAACGCCACCGGAACCATCAATTTAATCACAACTTTAACAGTATCGCCAGGCATAACCATCTCGGTGCCTTGCGGCAAAGTTACCTCGCCGGTGACATCGGTTGTGCGGATATAAAACTGCGGCTTATAACCGGTAAAAAACGGCGTGTGCCTGCCACCCTCTTCTTTTGTTAAAACATAAATCTCTCCTTCAAATTCCGTGTGCGGAGTAATACTGCCCGGTTTAGCGATTACCTGACCCCTTTCCACATCTTCTTTCTTTATACCGCGCAATAAAATTCCAGCGTTATCTCCCGCCTTTCCTTCATCCAATGATTTATTAAACATTTCTATACCGGTAATGATTGTTTTTATAGTATCTTTCAAACCGACAATTTCAACCTCTTCATTTATCTTAATAACGCCTCGTTCAATCTTTCCGGTCGTTACTGTCCCCCTGCCTTCAATGGAAAAAATATCTTCAATAGGCATTAAAAATGGTTTTTCAGTTTCTCTCTTAGGTTCCGGAATGTATTCATCAACAGTTTTAATAAGTTCCAAAATCGGCTTTACCGCTTCATCATCCGCTGATTTCGCCTCCAGCGCTTTTAATGCCGAACCTCTAATAATAGGAGTTTTTTCTCCATCATATTCATATTTGGTAAGCAATTCACGCACTTCTTGTTCAACCAAATCAATCAATTCCGGATCATCTACTTGATCAATTTTATTTAAAAATACCACTAAAGTCGGAACACCAACCTGACGCGCTAAAAGAATATGCTCTCTTGTCTGTGGCATTGGACCGTCTGCGGCGGAAACCACCAAAATCGCGCCGTCCATTTGAGCGGCTCCTGTAATCATATTTTTGATATAATCAGCATGTCCGGGAGCGTCAACATGGGCATAATGCCTCTTGTCCGATTCGTATTCGCTATGATGAAGAGCTATTGTTATACCTCGCGCTCTTTCTTCGGGAGAATTATCAATTTGATCAACGGTTTCCACTCTCACTTTATTGCCCTTAAGATTAAGACAATACAAAATAGCCGCCGTGAGGGTTGTTTTCCCGTGATCAACATGACCTATGGTGCCAACATTAAGATGTGGCTTTGTGCGTTCAAATTTTTCCGCCATTATAATAAATTGATGCTATTATACGAATTGATACTAATGATACGAATAAATAAATTATTAGTATAATTAGTATGTCTCCCTATGGGAGATGTCCCGAAGGGACACATTAGTATAAAAACATCTTGCTTATTTTATTTATATTATCAATAGTAAATTTAATTTTAAAAAGTGTCAAGTAAATTAGCGCTAAAAAATGTGGACAAACTAAAATGGTAAGTCTTCAATTCTAACTTCGCCCAAACGATCTTCTTTAATATCCAATAAATCAACAGGAATCGCCTCGTTTTCATCAGAAATATTATTAGCCGCGATATTGACGCCTTGTTTTTTATTCTCCGATTCGTCTTTTCCCGCCCGAGGCGGGCCAGCCTTTGGCTGGTTATTAACTTCAACCATCCCACGAAAATCATCAAACGACATTAAAACATACTGCGGTTTATCATTATCAACTATAATATATTTTCCGCCGGTTAAAGATATTAATTTTTTTATTTCATTTATATCCATCCCAGTATATCAACTTCCAGTTTTCAAACACCGTTTTTAGAGCGCGTTATAATATTTGGAGGTTGATTATAATATTAATTCCGGAAACTTTTTATTTTACTTTTGCGTTTTTCTGTTTTCATCTTTTAAATTAATTCAATAAAATAAATCCTTGTTATTATTTTTTTTAGTCCCTTCAATACAACCTGTAAAAACAGAAAAACGCACTGGAAGTTGTATTACTGGGCATTTTTTTATTTTTTATTTTTACCGCTAATAATTTCTTCGGCGACATTTGATGGAACTTGTTCGTATTTATCAAATTCCATTGTAAATGTTCCTCTTCCCTGCGTCAATGATCTTATGGTAGTCGCATATCCGAACATATTTGACAAAGGAACTTTTGATTTTATAACCTTAAGAGACGGCGGACGATCCCCTATATCTTCAATTCTACCACGCCGAGAATTCAAATCGCCAGTTGCGTCGCCCATATAATTATCCGGAACTATAACTTCCACCCTCATAATTGGTTCAAGTAAAACCGGATTTGCTCTTTTTACGGCTTCTTGTAAAGCCATTGACGCTGCAATTTTAAAAGCCGCCTCACTGGAATCAACTTCATGAAATGAACCATCGTAAAGAGCAACATCAATATCAATCAACGGGTAACCAGCCAAAACTCCTTTATCCATCGCTTCTTTTACTCCCCTTTCCACCGGCGCTATAAATTCTCTTGGAATAATACCGCCCTTTATTTCATTGATAAATTCAAAACCATTGCCTCTCTCGCGAGGAATAACTCTAAGCCAAACATGGCCATATTGACCTCTGCCACCGCTCTGTCTTATATATTTGCCTTCGGCTTCCGCTGTTTTCAAAACTGTTTCTTTATAAGCAACCTGTGGCTTACCCACATTCGCCTCGAGCTTAAATTCCCGAAACATTCTGTCAACTATAATTTCAAGATGCAATTCGCCCATACCCGATATTATCGTTTCGCCGGTATCTTCGTCGGTTTTAACCCTAAATGTAGGATCTTCCTGCATAAGCCGTCGAATCGTAGTGCCCATCTTTTCTTGATCGGCCTTTGTTTTCGGCTCAATCCTAACGGAAATAACCGGTTCTGGAAAAATTATTTTTTCCAGAATAATCGGCGCGTTTTCATCGCAAAGCGTATCTCCGGTTGTCGTATCTTTGAGCCCCACTATCGCTCCTATGCCTCCTGTATAAATTTCGTCAAGTTCTTCCCGTTTATTGGCATGCATTCTTAAAACACGCCCCACCCTTTCTTTATTGCCACTAATAGAATTCAACACATACGATCCTTCTTTTAAAGATCCGGAATAAACCCTAAAATAAGTAAGCTGGCCTACAAACGGATCTGAAGTAACCTTGAAAGCTAAAGCGGAAAACGGCGCTTCATCGCGCGTTTCTCGTGTAATTTCACTACCTGTTTTCAAGTCATGACCCTTGATAGCAGGCAAATCAACAGGGCTTGGCAAATAATCAATAACGGCATCCAATACCAACTGAACGCCTTTATTCTTTAACGCCGATCCGCAAAATACCGGCACTATTTTATAACCGATAACGGCTTTGCGCAAAGCTATTTGCAATTCTTCCAATACTATCTCTTTTCCTGAAAGAAATTTTTCAATCAAAACATCGTCGCTTTCTGCGATTTTTTCCACTAAATCATCATGAAATTTATTTGCTAATTCTTTTAAATTGTCCGGTATTTCTCCTTCTTGAATATCTTCTCCATGTTCGCCGAAAAATCTGAATGATTTCATCTTCAATAAATCAACAACCCCCTCAAATCCCGATTCTTCCCCTATCGGAATCTGCGCTCTGACGGCATTACGAGTTAATCGTTGAACAATTGACTGAAAACTTTGCTCAAAATTGGCGCCGATTCTGTCCATTTTATTTATAAAACAGATTCTAGGAACTTTATATTTGTCGGCTTGCCTCCAAACTGTTTCCGATTGCGGTTCAACTCCGGCAACGCCGTCAAACACGACAACCCCTCCGTCAAGCACCCTTAAACTTCTTTCAACTTCCACGGTAAAATCAACATGTCCCGGCGTATCAATAATATTGATCTGATATGCTTTTTCCTTATTAATTCTTAAATCTTTTGGTGAATAAGTCTGTGTCCATAAACAAGTGGTTGCCGCCGCCGTAATGGTAATGCCTCGCTCTTTCTCCTGTTCCATCCAATCCATCTCCGCTTCTCCTTCATGGACTTCGCCAATTTTATGTTTCCGGCCGGTATAAAAAAGAACCCTCTCCGAAACGGTGGTTTTTCCGGCATCAATGTGAGCAATAATGCCTATATTTCTAATTTTTTCCAGCTGATATTCTCTGGGCATAATCCATTACCAAGCGAAACGGGCAAATGCTTTATTTGCTTCCGCCATTTTATGAGTATTGATTTTTTTCTTAATTGCTCCTCCTTCATTCTTGGACGCCGCCAATATTTCTTCCGCTAATTTTTGCGCCATTGGAATTCCCTTTTTACTTCTAGCGGCTTCCAAAATCCAGCGTATCGCCAAAGTTATCCTTCTCTCTCCGCTTACGGGACGAGGAACCTGATAATTGGCTCCGCCCACTCTCTTTGATTTTATTTCAAGCAAAGGGGCCGTATTTTTAATCGCCTGATTAAAAATCTCCAAAGGATCTTGCTTGGTTTTTTCCTGTAAAATATCAAATGACCCGTAAAAAATTTTGCGAGCCGTTGATTTTTTTCCGCCCTTCATAACATTATTGATAAATTTACTTATCAATACACTATTATATTTAAAATCAGGTTCTATATTTCTTTGTATTTTTTTCTTCCTGCGCATATTTTAATCTAAAAAATAAAAACCAATTACTTCTTCGCTCTCTTTACCCCATACTTGCTTCTTTCTTGCTTCCGACCTTCAACGCCGGTAGTATCCAATACCCCTCTTACTATATGATACCTTACTCCGGGCAAATCCTTAACTCTTCCGCCTCTTATTACAACGACAGAATGTTCTTGCAAATTATGCCCCTCGCCCGGAATATAAGCGGTCACTTCCATTCCATTCGTTAATCGAACTCTGGCTACTTTACGCAAAGCGGAATTCGGTTTTTTAGGAGTTACGGTTGTCACTTTAACGCAAACACCTCTTTTAAACGGAGAATAATATTTTGACGGTTTATTTTTTAAAAAATTAAATCCGCGTCTCAAGGCTGGCGTTTTTGATTTCGCCTTAACGCTCCTTCTTCTTTTTCTTCTTAATTGATTTATTGTCGGCACTTTCCTTCGTTTTGCTCAATCAAATTAAAAATTATGTCCCTTCTGAACATCTCCCGCAGGGAGAAAAATTAAAAATTAACTGAACGAGCATACCATATAAAATAAAATTTATATTACAATATTAACAGTGTATCAAAAATAAAATTGTTGTCAACGCGAAAAATACAAAACCCCTCCGCAACACCGCAAAGGGGTCTTGCTATTCACTGCCTTAACGGGGTATCACTTCTTTCCACTTGGGTTCCAATAAGATTAGAAGGAGGGTTAATAATAAATTTCGTCGCGCCACAAGAAGTATCTGTCCCGCCATTGGAACCATTACAATTCTATTTCCAACCAATTACAGTGGAAATCACTGTCGTTGAAGTATTGCTTGTATACACGCACAAATCAATTGACGGCTACTCCTTAAATATTTGGCCATTGGCGAAACCGCAAACACCGAAGATCCTTACCTTTTCATTCCCTACTATTACTATAACATCATCAATATCATTATAAGTAGGTATAGTATAAATACAAAAAAATAATGAAAAAAAATTGACTTTTTCGTTAAATTACCGTATACTATAAATATACTTAGCAAGGTATGCTTTTTATAAAAATTTCACGCGTATTATTAAAAATATAAATAACAAATTAAAAAAATAATATGAAAAAAAATATTTGCCAAAAAATAATAATCGCTTTTTTAATGATTTCTTTTGTCGTCGGCAACGCCAATTATTCAACAGGAGCGAATAATTCTGTTGTTGTTCCGGTCGGCGATATAGAAAAAACTGAAACCGTCAATGGAACAATTTCTGTCGTCATAGAGGATGATTTCGAACGAAATACTTCCAAAACATTATATTATATTAAAATCGGCAACGAACAATTATCTGTTTATTTTACGGGAGAAAAACCAAATTTAGCGAGCGGCGACAAAGTCAGTATAAAAAACGCGGTACGAACAGGCGCAAAAATTATCGTTCCCGCGCCCACCAATATTTATCTGCTAACATACTCCAAACCATTATCTTCGCAACAAACAATCAGGCAAAAAAAAGCTGCGGTAATATTATTTAATCTTCAAGATAACATAATTGAACCTTTTACAAGAGAAGAAACTCGAAAAAAAGTTTATGATGAAGCGGATAATTATTACCAAGAAATATCTTTCAATCAATTAAACATTACCGGCCACAACAGTCCCGACGGAGAACAAGATATATATGGATGGTACACAATCCCAGCCGATTCTTCGTCCAATTGCGATTATAGTTTGTGGGCAAATATGGCGGAAGAAGCAGCGGTAGAAAACGATAATTTCAATAGAAATTATTACTCAAATATAATGTATTTTTTTCCAAAAAATTATAATTGTGAATGGGGCGGATTGGCAATCTTAGGTCCGTTAAATTCAGATAAGGGGATTTTTAAAAGCTGGTATAACGGCCATACACAACTCATGACAATAACCCACGAATTGGGACACAATTTTGGAGCCATTCACGCTTCAAACTATGCTTGCTATGATGAAAATAAAAATAGAGTGCCGATAAGCAATGATTGCGATTGGTCGGAATATGGCGACAAGTTTGATGTAATGGGTACGGGAAGCGCTAATAGGGATGCCCCTTACCATATGAGTTCTTTCCATAAAACACAAATGAACTGGTTTGACGCGCCAAACATCCAAACCGTTGAAAAAGATGGAATATTCACGCTTTTTCCCATTGAAAAAAAATCTTCAAATATCCAGACGATAAGGATACCGCGCGGAACATATTCGGAAGCAACCGACTATGACGACTATTATTTCTTGGAATACCGCCGACCATATGGATATGATAGCTTTAAAGAAAGCGACACCGTGGCAAACGGAATCTCCATACGATTAGTTAAGGCATACAATATTATTTCCGCTTCCGCAAACCGTCCCTATCTTATTGATAACACGCCTAAATCATATTACGATGATTGGGAAGATTCTGCGCTTCTAACCGGCAAAATATTCAAAGACGATATCGCAAATATAGAAATAAAGACAATAAGCGTTTCCGCCGAAAGCGCCGTAGTTGAAATTAAAACAAGTTATGTAAAGCCTTGCGATCGGAAAAATCCAAGCATTTCAATTTCTCCGCCACAACAAAGCGTGTTAGTCGGCGATACCGCGCAATACACAATAACACTCGTCAATAACGATAATCCGCAAAATTGCGAAAGTTCCGTTTTCAATATCACGCCAACGCTTCCAATGAATTTATCGCAGTCCCCCTCTTCTTTTAAAATGACACTAAGTCCCAGTGAAACAAAAGCGCAAATCATTACTATCGCAACAAATGCAATAGACATAGGCGTTTATGAATTTACAGAAACTGCAATCAATGAATCAGCTGTTGCATATTGGCAATCGGCAAAAGCCCAAATCACTACTATTCCCAAACCCGTATATAAAACATTAACGATTAAACGAAAAGGCAATGGATTTGGTAAAATTATAATAATCAACAATAGTGATAATAAAAAGAAAACTATCTGTGATCTTTCTTCGGGAAGCAATAATAAATGCGAATATCAATATCTAGAAAAAAGTAAACTAAAATTGTGGGCGCAAAATTCGTCCAACAGCTTATTTAGGGGATGGATCGGGGGTTGTTTCGGAACTTCAAAAACATGCAATATCACA
>JBBTRL010000097.1:0-8697 GCA_038065195.1 Patescibacteria group bacterium | reverse complement strand
AGAGCGTTCGATTCACATTCGAAAGGTCGTAGGTTCAATCCCTACAGGGCGCACCGTTTTGGTTTATCCACAATTAAGGTTGATTTCCTTGTATTTTATCGGAAATACGGTATAATAGAGATATAAGCGGTTTAATCTGAAATCAATTAAAATCTATTGATAATTATCGCTGATTTAAGCGATAATAATATCAAAAAAGATTGTGTTGGTTTTATGTAAAATTTATGGAGGCATATTGTGTGAAATGCAAGGCTAAAAGAGAAATGAACGATGCAAAAGAAGTGGAAATGAAAGGGAAAGGCGGAGTTGCTCGTCGGGCAATGACGGGAATTTGCCCTAATTGCGGGACAAAGATGTTTAGGATTATGGGAAAGAAATAAATTTCATTGGTTGTTTAATCGATAAAACGGTCCCTATGGGCCGTTTTATGTTGACTTATTTTATATTATATGTTATGCTTTAAAAGTAATAAAAAATAGTTCTTTGTTTTGAAGAGGAGAATGGTTATGGAAAACGAGATTAAAAAAGAATCTGAACAAGATTTTTTGGCTCATGCAGGCATGAGTTGGAAGGAAATTGACGAATTGAACGAAAAACTCCGTCGCGCGATTCGCGAGACGAACATAGAGTTAGGGGAATTATTATAATAAAGACGCTACGAGGGAAACTTCGTAGCGTATTTAATTTGTCGGTTTAATTTCTGGTCCCTGCGGCGTATCGTCAACAATATATCCGAGTTTGCCGATTTTATCGCGTATTTCGTCCGCTTCATTCCATTCTTTCTCTTTGCGCAATTTTTCCCGTTCGGCGGCGAGTTTTTTTATTTCCAGCGGAATGGTCTGTTTTTCTTGTTTTAGGTCTAATCCAAAAACAGAATCAATGCTTTCAATGAATTGGCGAATTTTATTGATATCATTTTTATCGGTTATTTTTATTTGTTTATTCCTGATCGTGTTGATCAAATCAAACAGTATCGATAGGGCCTTTGGCGTATTCAGGTCGTCATCCATATATTTTTTGAATAGTTTCGTATTTTCAGTTACTGATTTTTTGACCGGAATGCCGGTATCGGAAATGTATTTATCCGCATTATTTATAAATTCCTTCAATCCTCTTAACGCGTTTTCGGCGTCTTGCAGGGATTGTAGCGTGAAATTCATTTTATTTTTATAATGCGATTGTAAAATAAGAAAACGGAAAGCAAGGGGTGAAAATTTTTTTTCTTCCAAATCTTTGAGCGTATAGAAATTTCCATCTGATTTTGACATTTTTTTTCCGTCAACAAGCAAATGTCTGATGTGTAGCCAAAAATTTACGAATTTTTTTCCGGTTAGCGCTTCGCTTTGCGCTATTTCATTTTCGTGGTGAGGAAAAACATTATCTTCGCCGCCGGTATGGATGTCAATTGTTTGATCAAGATTATCAATGCTCATCACTGAACATTCAATGTGCCAGCCCGGATAGCCGCGCGACCAGGGCGATTCCCATTTCATAAGGTGATTTTCCGGCGCCTTGATCCATAAAGCGAAATCAAACCAATTTTTTTTTAGCGGATTTTCTTCCAGCCGCGCCGCTTTTTTTAATTTTTTTAGCGTGTTGCCGGAAAGTTTTCCATAATCGCTGAATTTCGCGACATCATAAAAAACAGAACCGCCGGTTTCATAGGCGTAACCTTTTTTAACGAGTTCATCTATGGCTTTTGTCATTTTTTTAATATATTTAGTGGCGCGGGGGTAAGTATTCGCTTCTAAAATATTCAGTTTTTTTTCGTCTTCCATAAATGCCTTTGTAAAATAATCGGCTATGTTTTTTGGCGTTTTTCCCGTTTTTTGAGCGGCGGCAATCATCTTGTCTTCGCCTTTTTCAATATCGCTTTGCGTAAGATGACCGACATCCGTTATATTTTTGGTATGCTTGACTTTATAGTCGGAATATTGCAAATATCGTTTTAAGACATCGGCAATAATAAAACTTCGGAAATTTCCGATATGAGCGTAATCATAAACGGTGGGACCGCAAGTATAAATAGTAACCGTTTTATTACTTAGCGGTTTGAATTTTTCTTTTTTCTTAGAGTAGGAATTGTATAAAATTAAACCCATTTTTTATATTTAAAATATCCAAACATTCCGATTGTTGCCATTATCATTATGCCCATTACGATCCAAAAATCGTTGGGACGGCCGACAATTGGCAGTATTTTAGTGTTCATTCCAAAAATGGCGGCGATGAGCGTCAGGGGGAAAACTATTACGGCGAACAATGTCAGGACTTTTATAATTTCATTTGTTCTTGTTGTGAGCAGAGATTCGTTGGTATCGTGAAGCGCCTCAATGATTTCTTTGTGATTTTCCAGCGCGTTCACAACGCGCGTGTAGTCGCCAATCATATCCGTAAAATACGGTTTCATTTCTTTGCCGAAAAATTCCGGACCGCGCGCCATTAAACTGTTTAGAATTGTTTTTTGCGGTTTTATCGTTCTAATGAAGTTTGCTATGTCTCGTCGCACTATTGATATGTCTTCAATAATTTTTCGTTCGGCATTTTTAAACATTTTACTTTCAATTTTATCAATTTTTTGCTGGATATGGTCAAGTTCTCGGAAGGAAAAGTCAAAAAGATTTTCAATTATATAATATATCAAATGCCCCGCGCTTTTGCTCATTGTTTTTTCCCTAATTTCTCCTTTCATAACGCATTTATCCAAGAATTCTTGAAGCGGCTCAATTGATTCGTAGTGTATTGTTATTACGGCGTCAGGCGTGATTAAGAGATCAATTTCTCGCGCGAAAGTTCTTTTTATTCTTTGTATGAATATTGGGAAATGAAGAACCATGAAAATATAGCGATCGTATTTTTCAACTTTCGGTCGCATAGTCGGTTTTAAAAGTTCATCTAAAATAAAATGATGAAAATTAAAATTTTCCTTTAAGTATTCAATATCTTTTTGGTTGGGATTGTTAATATCAATCCAAGTAAGGTTATTGTATTTTATGGTTTGCATATAAAAATAAATTAATTATTAATCATATTCATAATATCAATTTTTATTTTAAATACAACGGGTATTATATTTATTGATTATATAATTTTCGTTGACAATAGTCCATTTTTTGATAAAGTATGATATTAATATTAGGTCATTGAAAATTTTTATACGGAGGATTGGAATGAGTAAAAGAACGCCGATTTACGATGAACATATTGGTTTGGGCGCGAAAATGGTTGAATTCGGCGGTTGGGATATGCCGATTTATTACCCAAACGGAATTATCAGTGAACATAAGGCCGTTCGAGAAGTGGCGGGATTATTTGATGCTTCGCATATGGGAGAGTTTTTTATTGTTGGTCCAAATGCGCTTGATTTTGTTCAAAAAGTTAGCGCGAACGATGCTAGTCGTCTTGCAATCGGGCAAATTCAATATTCTTTTTTGTTAAATGATAATGGCGGAGTGATTGATGATTTTCTTGTTTATCATTTGGGCAAAGATATTTTTATGTTTGTGGTAAATGCGGGAAATATTGAAAAAGATTGGCAGTGGTTGAAAGCGCGTGAAATGACCGGTGTAAAATTTTATGATGTAAGCGATGAAACAGCATTGTTGGCTTTGCAGGGACCGAAAGCGCGGGAAATTATGTATTCTGTTTTGGGCGAATCATTCGCCAAGGGTATCGCGTTGTCGCCATTTGAACCGGTAATGTCGTTGGCTCTTTTGCCTTATTATAATTTTTCGTATTCTGAAATAGACGGAAAATTTATATTGATTTCGCGAACTGGTTACACTGGCGAAGACGGTTTTGAGATTTTTTGTCATTCCGAAGATGCCGCGATAATTTGGAGAATATTATTAGAAAAAGGCAAAGATTACGGTTTAATTCCTTGTGGTCTTGGCGCCCGCAACACTTTGCGTCTGGAAGCCGGAATGCCGCTTTGGGGACACGAACTCAGCGAAGATCGTATAGTATTTGACGCGAATCTTGGCCGTTTTATCGGTTGGAATAAAAAAGAAGATTTTATTGGTAAGTCAGCATTGATTTATTCAAAAAAATCAACATGTAATCAATTTTTTGTCGGTTTGACAATGGATAGTCGTCAAGAATTTTCCACTCCTATTGCCCGCGATGGTTATGAAGTTTACGATTCCGAAGGCAAGGATAAAATTGGCAGTGTGACTAGCGGCGCGCCTTCGCCGACATTGGGGAAAAATATCGCTATGGCGTATATCGGCGCGCATCGTAATAATCATTTTAAAAAAGTAACTGTGAAAATAAGAGACAATTATTGTCTTGCAACTATCGTTTCGCTTCCGTTTTATCGTCGTGAGAAAAAATAAAAATTTATTAAGATCGGGGGTTATATGATTCATAAATATGAAAAAGAATCATTGGGTCGCATGGCCGTATTTCTTTTGCCGTCATTGAAGTTAAAAATACGAGATGAAAAAGGGGAAACCATTGAAGAAAAAATTCATCAATTTTTACTCGTGAATTTTAATGGTTACACCGCGGCTACCGGTAATATCTTTGGATTTTGGAAAAATTCTTCCGGTCAAGAATTTTACGGGGAACATAAAGAATATAAAGTTTCATTTATCGGAAAAGAAAGAATTCCAATATTAGAGAATTTTCTTGCATGCGTTGCGATGATGATAGATGAACACTGTATTTACTTTGAAACAGGGGAAGACTCGTGGCTTATCTATCCCGCGTATTGATTTATAAAAAATAAAAAAGGCATTTCTTAAGGAATGCCTTTTGTTTTGGCTTTAGCCAATAATTTATCTTTTATTTCTTGTAATTTGGGGCTTAAATGCACTGGATATTTTTTCGGATTTTCCAATAGTTTATGTTTTTTTGGAAGATATTCAAGGTTTTCTTGTGCATTATTTTTTATTTCTTTTATCTTGGGCAGTTTATATATTAACTTGCCATTTTTAATAATTTTTTCGGTCAGTAGTTGGTATAGTTTTGTGCGATTATAAGGTGTTTCATCGGAGAGGCAAATAATATCACTATTCCTATAAAAACTTCGCCAAATATTTTGCCTGCACGGATTAGTGGTTTTCTCGCCAGCAATCTTTATTTTTGGAATGCCGTCAATCTCCGCCAATTTGTAAACTCCGCCAAGCGCCGGATAATCAAAGGATGTGGCAAGTTTTGTGCCAACGCCCCATGCGTTGATTTTCGCGCCCGACGCTTTCAAGCGGGCGATTTCGTATTCGTCCAAATCTCCCGATGCCACAATGACAATGTCTGAAAGATCTTGATTTTTGAAAATTTTGTAGGACGCGTTACTTAATTTCAGTAAATCCCCACTATCTAACCGTATCCCTTGTATTTTATGTCCCCTGCAAGTAAGAAGAAAAGCCATACTGGCTGCATTTTTTACTCCTTGCAATGTGTTTGTTGTATCAACTAAAAAAAATGTGCTGTCGGGGAATACCTCTGCGTATTTTCCAAAAGATTCTAGTTCGTTTTCAAAACTCATAATCCAGCTGTGAGCGTGAGTTCCGGCAACCGGAATACCGTATTTTTGTCCGGCCAGTACATTGGATGTTGCCGCGCAACCACCAATGTAAGCGACGCGAGAGGCCGATAACGCTCCGTCAAAACCTTGAGCGCGCCGCGCGCCGAATTCCAAAACAGGATCTTCGCCGGCTGCCAAGCATATTCGCGCAGACTTCGTTGCGATAAGAGTTTGGAAATTTACGGTTTGCAACAAGAATGTTTCTATTATCTGCGCTTCCGGCAGGGGAGCGACAATCGATAGAATTGGTTCATTTGGAAAAATCAATTCACCTTCAGGAACGCCGTAAACATTGCCGGTAAAACGAAAATTCCGCAAATAGTCAAAAAAATCATTGAAATTCTTTCCGTAAATGTCTTTCTTGGAAAAAATCGGCGATTTGCGCAAATAATCAATTTGTTTTCCGGTAAAACGCAGATTCAACAAGTAACTTACAATTCTTTCTAGTCCAGCAAAAACGCAAAATCCCCAGTTGGGCGGCAATTTACGAAAAAACAGATTAAAAGTCGCTTCTTCTTTTATCTTGTCCGCTTTTACATAGCCGGCCGTCATTGTGAGTTGGTAAAGGTCTGTCATTAATGACCAGTCAGGGTTATATTTTTCCATCGTTTGATCCTTTCAGAAATTTTCTTTCGGATGCCAATGTTTTTTAAACAGTGGAAAACATCCCTTTTTTTCATATAGTTTCATTTTTATTTTCCTCCGATAATTTTTTTAATGTACAGTTAAAATATAATAACATCACATTCTTTAATGGTCAATATTTCGCGCGTTAATATCGCGCTAAATTGTTAAAAATCAAGAAATTGGTATAGAATATACTTATGCTTATAGACGATGTTACAATTAAAGTTCGGGCTGGTAAAGGCGGTAAAGGCGGAGTTTACTTCAATAGCAATTTAATGTCCTTAGGGCCGACTGGAGCAAGGGGCGGAAATGGCGGGAGTGTTTATGTAGAGGGGGTTTCTGATTTGGGCGCTCTCAGGCAATTTCGTTTTAAGAAAGAAATAATCGCTGAGGATGGCGAAAACGGGAAGAAACAATTAAATGACGGGACAGCGGGAGAAGATATAGTTTTGAAAGTTCCGGTTGGAACAGTGCTTCATAATTTGGATAGTGGAAACGATAGGGAAGTTACTATGATTGGAGAAAGATTTTTGATTGCCGCTGGCGGTTTTGGCGGACACGGAAATTATCATTTTCGTTCAGGCAGGAATACTAGTCCGCGTGAATTTCAACCGGGTTTGCCCGGGGAATCTTTTACCCTTCGCCTTGAATTGAAGCTTATCGCCGATGTTGGTTTAATTGGGTATCCGAACTCGGGGAAATCCAGTCTGCTTAATGAACTCACGGCCGCTAAAAGCAAGGTGGCTAATTATCCTTTTACGACATTGGAGCCGAATTTAGGAGTTTATTATGATTTGGCGCTAGCCGATATCCCGGGTTTGATAGAAGGGGCTTCTTTTGGTAAGGGCTTAGGCATAAAATTTCTTCGGCATATTGAAAGGACGAAAATTTTATTTCATCTCATATCAACGGAATCGGAAAATCCGCTCAAAGATTATTATGCCGTTATTAAAGAATTGATGAATTACAATGCAGAACTGTTAAAAAAGCCGGAATATATTTTTTTAACAAAGTCCGATTTGGTTAGCGATAAAGTTTTGAAAGAAAAAATGACGGAATTAAAAAAGACGGGAAAACCCGTTAAAACTATTTCTATTTATGATCTTGCCAGTATGGAAGAGGTTAAAGAGATTTTGAATAAATTAATTAAAGATAAGAATTTATAATTTTTTCCACTTCGTCAGCGTTTTGGCAAGCCATTAGTTTTATTCTTAATTCTTTGGCGCCGGGGAAGCCAGTAGCATAAGATTTGAAGTGTTTTTTCATTATATCAAAATTTTTGCCTTTGAAAATTTTTGTAAAAAGTTTGGTATGTTCAAGAAGAACGAAAAGTTTTTTGGATAAAGGCGTTGGTTGCGAGTTGGTTTGGGAAAATAACCACGGGTTTCCAAAAATCGCTCTTCCGATCATTATGCCATCCGCGCCTGTTTCTTTCGCTTTTTTTTTCGCGTCGGTAACGCTTTGAATGTCGCCGTTGCCTAAAATTAAAGTTTTATTTTTAGAATTATCAAATTGGTTTCTTATTTTTACCGCCTCGGCGATTATATCCCAGTGAGCGGGGACTAGCGACATTTCTTTTTTTGTCCGGCCGTGGATAGTGATAGTGGACGGTTTTTGTTCCAATAAAGCAATTAGCCATTTTTTGAATTCTTTTTTATCGTATTTATCGTAGCCAATTCTGGTTTTTATGGAAACAGGGAGTTTACCGGCTCCCTTTTTTGTTTGTCTGATTATTTCTTGGGCAAGTTTTGGATTATTGATGAGCGCTACGCCCGCGCCTTGTTTTAAAACTTTTTTATCCGGACAGCCCATATTGATATCAATACCGTCAAAGCCGAGTTTTTTTATAATTTTGGCGGATTTGTAAAAATTTTCCGGTTTGGCGCCGAAAACTTGAGCGACTATCGGTCTTTCTTTTTCAGAATATTTAAGAATGGGCAGAAGATTTTTTTTGCCAGCGGAACATAATCCGTCGCAGGATACAAATTCCGTGAATATTACATCCGGTTTTCCATATTTAGCGATAATGCGTCTGAACGCTGCGTCGGTTACATCCGCCATTGGCGCCAGCGCCAAAATTGGTTTATGTAATTTTTTCCAAAAATCTTTTTTCATAATTTTTAATAATGTTGTCGTCTATGCCATTAAATAGCAAGAGTATGCGGCGAGTCATCAATTATAGTTTAAGTTCATTTGTTTTGTTTAGGCAAGGGAGTTTTGTGTTTTTGCGTATGATTTGACATTTTTATAGAATTCGTTTATTATAAAATTTGAAGTCCATTAAAAATTTATACATTTTTGGAGGAAATATTTATGGTGAATAAAGCATTGATTGTTACCGATGTTATAAATGATTTTATGCCGGGCGGCGCGCTTCCGGTTCCGAAAGGCGACACGGTAATTGAGCCGATCAATAGAATGATTGATTGGTGCAAAAATGAAGAAAATTGGATAATTATTTTGGTGGGCGATTGGCATCCAAAAGATTCAAAGCATTTTGAAAAATGGCCTGTTCATGCTGTCGCGAATACGGTCGGCGCGGA
>JBBTRL010000096.1:0-2395 GCA_038065195.1 Patescibacteria group bacterium | reverse complement strand
TACGGGGCAGTTTCAAGCCACCACGCACGCGGAGCGTGCGACATCATTTGTTTTGAAAGTAGGTGCGAGCTTGGTGCGCCGGGAGGGAATTGAACCCCCGACCATCAGCTTAAAAGGCTGTTGCTCTACCAACTGAGCTACCGGCGCGTATTATTAATAATGTTTCTAATAAATTCTCTTCCCCTAAAACTTTTTAATTCTTTTTCTCTTTTTATAGCATCTAATCTGTTTCTAAAAATCTCCCAATTATATAAATGTTGCGCGACCATCAGCTTAAAAGTCCGCCAGCTGGCGGATCTACCAACTGCCTGTCCGCCCATTGGCGGAAGCTACCGGCGCGTATTTTAAAGTTTTCATTCTTTGCTATCTTAATATAAAATATTTAACAAATCAAGGCAATAAATGAGAATAGATTTTTTTTAATTCTTCTTTTACAACTTCACGGTCGTCCCATTGGATCCAGCCGTTTTTTACCATCATTTTATTTTCCGCGCCCTTACCGGTAATTATAACCGTATCATTTGGGCGCGCCGACATCAACGCTGTTTTTACGGCTTCTCTTCTGTCTAATATTTTTTGATAGTTTGCCTGCCTGCCGGTAGGCATGGAATTTTGCGGAATTTTTGAATTAATTTCATCTATTATTTTTTCAGGATTTTCATTATATGGATCTTCGTTAGTGAGTATTATTTGATTACAATATTGAGCCGCGATTTTTCCCATTTCCGGTCGTTTCCATCTGTCGCGGCCTCCGCCTGCGGAACCCAAAACGCAGATTAATTGAGAATTGGCGCTTTGCAAAGTTTCGTAAACTTTGCAAAGCGCGTCCGGAGTATGGGCATAATCAACTATAACTTTAAATGGTTGCCCGATTTCAATAAATTCCATTCTACCTGGAATATTTTGGATTTCCGCTATGGTTTTTTTGATAATTTCCATATCAATATTTTGAGATACTCCGGCTGTAATCGCCGCAAGGGCATTATATACATTGAATTCACCTAAAAGTTTTAAATTAAAAATATGGTTTTTTATGGAAAATGATGTTTTGCCGTTTGATAATTCACAGTTTGTTGCAATTATGGCGTTTTGTTGATTGTCGCGCGGTTTGAGGCCATAAACATATTTTTGTTCAATATTAAACTTGAGAAATTCTTCGGTATATTTATCGTCGTTGTTTACGATCAAAACTTTATTTACTATTTTTCCGTTAATTGTTTTGTGCCCGTTTTTGCTTAAATGATTAAAAAATTCCAGCTTTGCTTTTTTATAATTTTCAAAACCGCCATGAGATTCAATATGTTCCGGAGTTAAATTGGTAAAAATTCCAATATCAAAATTAATTCCTTTGTGGCGAAATTGCCGAATACCCTCGGAGGTAACTTCAATTATGGCGTAATCACAGCCGGCATTTGCCATTTTTCGCAATAATTTTTGGAGAAAAAATCGGCCGGGCATTGTCATTTTAAGAGAATTTTTTTGAATATTCGCGCCAACTTTAAAATTAACAGAAGATGTTAGTCCGACTTTATAACCCGCTTTTTCCAGCAAAGCGGAAATTAAATGCGTAACCGTGGTTTTGCCGTTAGTTCCGGTAACGCCGATAATAATCATTTTTTCCGATGGGTGGCGGTAGTAAACATTTGCAAGCGTAGCTAAAAAATAATGGTATGCGCTTAAAAAAAATGAGGGCAAAAATTTTTTAATAAATTGTTTCAAAATCATCAAGTATTCTTAAATTTTTAATTTCTAATTTTGAATTTTGTGTCCCTTCGGGACATCTCCCGCAGGGAGAAATTTTGAATTAAAATTGGAAATTGTCAGCCCGTTGGCTGATCCGCCCGTTGGCGGAAAAATTGTAAATTATTAAAATTTATAAGCTATTTTTAATTCTTTGTCCCATATTATACATTTGGTACCAAAATGGCTTGAAAACATAGTCCCAAGTTCCAGCATATTCAATTTCTTTGCCATTGAAACCTTTCTTGAATCTTGTGACCCCGGGCCATCTGTTTTCATTGATCCCCCAAAAATCATAATAGCGAAAGCCGGATTTTTTGGCGTCGGAAATTATACCCCACTGTAATAAATGAGGCGCCATTACTTTTCTGAAATTATAATCGGACGCGCCATGTAAATAGGTAGCGGTTTTGTCATAAAATATAACAATGGCGACCGCTATGATTTCATTATGAAATTCAGCCAAAAAAATTTTTGTCCGTGGCATTTCGCTTGAAGCGAATTCCGGCGAAGATAAAGCAAAAATATGCAGTAATTTTTCGTAATATATTTTGGAAAATATCGTAAAATTATCTCGTTTAGCCGTTTTTTCAATCAATCCCCGGAAAATTTCAAACTCTTCTTTATTTAAATATTTTTTAATTTCAATTTTTAC
>JBBTRL010000095.1:0-3685 GCA_038065195.1 Patescibacteria group bacterium | reverse complement strand
GAGGCATTATGCTTGATAAGTGTGGCGTTGCGTATTTGATCGGAACAATGGCGGCGTTATCTTGGTTTGTCGTCCAAAGTTTTTTTGATACGGCTATTTACTCGCCAATAATTTTGCCGATATTAATGGTGATTTTTGCGATAAATACTTTTTTAAGATTTAATATAACAAAACAACTGATATGATATTTTATTTATTAAATTTTATTATTTTTGCAATGCCCGCTTATTTAATCCGTTTTTCATTTTTCGGCGCGCCGCTTACTCTTCTCGAGATTTTTATATATATTTTATTTATCATTTGGCTTTTTCAATTTAAAGAAGGACGGAGGATACATTTTGACATTAAAATTTGGGTTCCTATTTTATTATTATTTTACGGCGCCACTGTTTCAACCGTTTTTTCTTCAAATTTAATCGTATCCGTTGGTATCTGGAAGGGTTATTTTCTTGACCCTTTATTATTTTTTGTCATATTTATTGATGTTTTCAGGCGTATGGACGCGAAAAATCAAGAATTAAAAATTCATGTTTTATTGCGGTGGTTTTTATTTTCTGGTTATTTTGTGGCAATGATCGCTTTTGCCTATTTATTATTCGGCAAGTTAACTTACGATGGTCGGTTAAGCGCTTTTTATTTATCGCCTAATCATTTGGCAATGTTTTTGGCGCCGGTTTTTTTGGTTAATTTATATTTCTTTTTTAAAGCAAGCGGGATAAAGAAGGCAGTTTTATTTTTAGGAATGGCGTTTATTGTTTTATTGCTTTATGCGACCGGTTCTTCCGGAGCGTGGATCGGCTTGACGGTTGGCATATCGCTTTGGCTGTTTTTAAAGTATCGGATTTTTTTAAAATATCAATGGTTATTTAATAGAAAGACGGCTGTTTGTTTTTTTGTTTTTTCAGTTTTTTTATCCGCTGCGATAATATTGAAACTTCCTGCTATTGCCGATTATTTTGACGACAGCGGTCGGTCTTCTTTGCATTCCCGCTTGATGATTTGGCGAAGCGCGACGGATATTTTAAGCGATAATTGGATTTTAGGCATCGGACCGGGGATGTTTCAGGAATATTATTTGGAATACCAAAAATACTTCACTCCCTACCTGGAATGGGCCGTTCCGCAGCCGCATAATATTTTTCTGGCATTTTGGTTACAGACCGGCATTATGGGAATTATCGGTTTTATACATACGATAATTATGTTATATTCTCGCATAATCATAAAGAATTATATGGGACTTTATTGGCTGATTATCTCTTTTTTAACTTATTTTCTTGTTCATGGTTTAGTGGATACGATATATTGGAAAAATGATCTGGCTTTAATTTTTTGGTTTTTTGCGGGGATAATAAGTATTGTTAGTTATAGGAGAGATAATGATTTGCAGTAGCGTTTTAAAAAGAATAGAAATACCCCGATTTTTAAGATCGGGGTATTTTATTATTAAATTTTTTATTTTTATTGAATGAAAATGGAATTATAAGCGTAAATGTAAATCAGGGAGGGCTGGTTATTGTGTGGTAACCTTCATTATACTTGATTCTATTGATTTTTGTTCCAGGACGCCGTCTTTATTTTTTTGTACAAACGATGCTGTAAAAGCATAGTCAAAAGCGCCATTAAACCCATCGAGCATGTAGAATGGAACGAAAATATTAAGCGCGGTATCGTACCATTTTGAAGGAACTGTTTTTGCGGTCCAATCTATTACCGAAGTATAAGACCTAGCCCCTCTCGTGAATTTTTTTCCAGCGATAATGGTGTCAATTGGTATGTCTGGTCCCACATTCTTTTCGTATATATAGATTTCATTTAGGGTTATTTCGTCGCAAACTCCCCTTGCTTCAATAACAAGTTGGACATTAACAGGCTGAACTTCTTCATTTATTAATGCTTTTTGTTTGGTCCAATAAGCATTGATTGGTTCGCATGTTCCATTGACGGAACAAGACGCGCCGACCAAACCGCATGTGTCTCGGAGAGCGAAAACATCATCGCCGGTCGTAGCCACCACGGATTTACATATATTATCATTTTTATCGCATTCAAAAAAAACTTTTGGTAGTGGCGGATATTGCAGTTGAACTTTTGTCAGTTTTACGAGATCGGGATTTATCGTATACAGTATAAGATACGCGCTAAGAGCCAATATTAATCCAAGCATAGCGCTTGTAATGCGGTCTTTGGCTTCTGATTTTTGCGAAGCGTTGCCGGCTGATGCCATATACATTATTCCTCCGATTACAATGATTATTAAAGCGGCAATACCTACGATGCCAAGACCGATTTGATAAATATATTTAAAGTATGTGTCTAAACTGGAAATATTTGTTCCTTCAATTTGCGGCAACGGCGCTTCAAGACCGATGCAAGTATAGTTGATGCAAGTATAAGCCGGATATATAAGACCAGACCCTTCTTTCACCGCGGGAACCTGTTCGCTGGAATCTGGATTGCAAAAATAATTGTATTTAGGCGGGCATGAATCAGCGCATATTTTGGCTACGCATTCGTTGCCGCTAATAGGGTCAATAACTATTCTATCTGTCGTTGTTGCATTTTCATTGCATTGTATATTGCTATAACCGGAGCATTGCGGCAGCGTGGCAAAAACAGGGCCGTTATTAATGGCGAAGAATGCTATAAAAATAGCGGGAAAAAGCAGTTTATAATTTATTTTTTTCACCCCGTTAGAGTTTTTATTTATATTGTTTTTCAATTTTTTGAACATAACGATGACTTTTTATTTGACGCCGCCGATAGCGTTTTGTAAAACTCTAACGGGGTTCATAACTGATTATAATATATTTTTATGGGCAGAAACCTTTACCGATAAGGTCTAATGCTTTATCAGCCAACCAGCCGCCGGTTGGATTGCAAACTATAATGTAAAATATCATACTGATTAAAATAATAAAACTCGCTATGACTACAGGAATTAACGCTACGGCTAAAATAATCATGGTTATTATTATTTTTCTTCTTCTGTATATTTTTTTACCCGCTTTTTCGCCAACTTTTTTGGCTAAAAAGGCAAGCGGCGCGCCCACTCCACTGGCAATAGCCGCTTTTGAAGCGATTTGTCCAGCCGCTTTTCCCGCCACTTCTCCTATCGCTTCTTCCCGCTTCTCTTCCCCATTTTCTTTTTTGCGATCTTGCGATTGTTGGTCTTCTAATCGCGAAAGGCGCAAGTTTTCATAGTATTGTTTTTCTTGTTCGTTCATTTTTATTTCGGTTGACTGTTGTTTTCTTTTTCCCAGGCTTCGGCGAATTCTTTTTTTGCTTCTTCTATTTTTAATATTTCTTCCGGATCAGATGTAATAATCTGGTCTTCCGTGTAGGACGCAACGACTTGAATCGCCACATGTTTTATTCCGGCAAAAAACAATCCCTCGCCAACACCGGATTGCAATAATAGGTATTTTTCTTGTTCAGTTAGGTTAAAAGTATCCACTACCGTTTTAATCGTAGAGGGCGATTGTTTAAAAAGGATTTGCAGGGATGAATTTGCCACTATTGGTTTTCCATAACTTGATTCCATAAAATCGGAAATATCTTGCGTGATTGTTGTTACCCCGAGGTAATATTTTCTGGCGCGTTTAACAATGCCGAAAAGAAACGACGCGCCTTCGGGATATTTCATAAGCCACCATGCTTCGTCAACGAAAAGCAATCGTTTTTT
>JBBTRL010000094.1:0-12788 GCA_038065195.1 Patescibacteria group bacterium | reverse complement strand
AAAAAATAGAAACCATCTCTTTGCCGCACAAATCGCATTTTCTTTTGTATAAACTCCGTTCATTGCGAAAAGCCAATCGCCTCTGTTCGCGACACTCCGGACAAAAAGTCGGCGCTGGAACTTGGATTTTGTCGTAAAAAATGAAATCCTCCGGTTCTATAACGAACTGGTTTTGACAATTCTGGCAGATTTTATTTTCTTTATCCATAAATTAAAATTTAACATCAACTCCCGTGGTATAAAAATCCCGTTCCGCGTTATTTATCACAGAAACCGCGTCCCATTGCCGCCCCGAAACCGAAAACGCCTCGGCGGACATATTAAGCCAATGCTTGGTTTTATCTCCGTTAATTTCGTAAACCCTTTCGTCTCCCTCTGCCCGCACCCAAAAACTTTCTTCATAGCCCGCCAAAATCACCGGATCAACTTCGTTGATACTTTCCCACGAAAGATGACTGTAAAAATTAAAAATTTTCGCGTCCAAAATATGCCGTTTATATTGACCGTTAATTATGTAAACCTTGTAATCCCCTTTGGCGCGAACCAATGAACCGTCCGGCAATTCAAGTTTTACAAAATTCGTCCCGCCTTCCGTTAATTCTTCTTGCGGAACATCAAAATCGTCAATCACATTAACGCTCAAAGTAAAACTCTTTTCATCGCCGCTTGTTAAAGCCGCTTTCGCGTTAATAGAATGACTCGCCGGAATAACCAAAACGCTTTTAACCTCTTTGCCAAAATCTTTTATATAACTCATTCCTGAATCATTAACCAATTTCATATATTTAAAAACAGTCTCTCCGTTAATTTTTTGCTCTATATAGGGAATCTTGAAATCTCCGCTAACATTTTTCCCTTCAAAATTAAGCCGCAATGTCTTGTCGGAAAAATTTTCTCCGGAAAATTTATACCAACGAGCCGACCAATCCTGAATTGTTCCGCCGACCGATACGGAAGTAAAAATATTGGAAATATTATACTCCGCCGTAGGACTAATTTTAATATTTGAAAGATTGATGTTTTTATAACAATGTTCGCCACCGCTAATTGAACAATTATTTAATATATTGGCAATGGTCCAATCCGAAAAGATGCCGGAAAAATTTTTATTAAAACCCTTATCGCTCAACGCTTGATTTACACTATCAATTCCCTTTTTAGAATTTTTAATCATTGATGAAAAAATATTACCGCCATAATGATCCGCCAGATATTGGGCAAAGAAATTTATAACGCCGTAATCCTCGGAAACATTCTGCCATTCCATTAACGGATCGCCGGGGGTAGCCAAAAAATGTTTTTCGCGGTAACTAATATTGCTTCCGGCATAAACATCATCGTAGCCGATAACGGTTGGGGCATATTCCGACCTCATTTCATTCAACCATACTTCATCGTCAATATTAAGTATTTTATTCTTTTGGTTAAAATTAATAAGATGCTGGAATTCATGGGCAATCAACGCTTTGGCGCGATTATTCGTCACATATTTCACATTAAAATAAATCATTTCCCGTTCGTTGCTATCAACCATTTCGCTAATAAAAAATTCATCGTTGGTTCTGAAATATCCTCCGGCATCGTCAGCCATAGATGTAAAAAGAAAGGTAATCCGCGAATTATTGTCAATACCGGGATTCCATTCCGATCCGTAAAATGCCGTAAGTTTTGGATAGATTACATTGTCAAATTCATCTGCCAATACATTTTGTGCGGTCAAAAAATTATTCTGCTGAATAGAATCCAATGAATTAAAATACTTATTTTCCACATAAAAATACGCGCGCTGACCGATTTTTCGCAAAGTCGCTTCAACCTGATTCCTGCCGTTTGAATCATATTTTTGATCCACGACAAAAAACACGGATTCGCCCAAATTACCGTTGACAACCGCTCGCGCGTTCTGAAAAAAAATCAAACTTCCAAAAATAAAAATTGCAATAAAAATAATTTTTCGCATAGTTAAATATTAACATAAAATCGCCAATTTTCAATCGGCGATTTATAAAATAAGTCCGGGGAGTAACTCCAATACAATGTATTTAAGTGAGTGCTAACCCCCGGACATTTTTATAATATCATGTGGGAAAAATATGTAAACCCCGTTAGAAATTAAAAAAAATTTCTAACGGGGTAAAGCAAAAATCCCCTGGATAACCAAAGGGACTTTCGCCTACATAATATAGAGTTTCCAAAAGGAAACACTCACCATATTATGGTATCATACCAACATAAGGTATGTCAATAACAAAATACTTTATCTTTTAATACTCCTTTTCAACAAACCAATTAATTCCTGCGCGTATTCTTTTCCTCCCAATCCAAAAGCGATTCCCCCTCCTATCGCAACCATTGCCACGAAACCCGTAAATAAAGTGCCGATAAGATTAGGCGCTACGCCCAACTGGGTTAAAGCGGCAAAAATGGCAAAAATGAAAATTGACCACTTGGTTACTGTCGCCAAAAATAACGCATGCGAAAAATTGCTTGCCAAAATCGCGGCTTGCACCACTTTTTCCAAAAAAGTCGCGACAATCAAAGCGGCCAATAATATAAATACCGCTATTATGACATTGGGAATATACATCAAAACGCTGTTTAAAAATAAAGATATTTTATCCAATCCCAAAACATCAAAAGCCGCTAAAAGAAAAGCGATGATTATAAACCATTTCACAAGTTCGCCGACGAAATAACCAATATTCAATTTCAGGCCGGCTTTTTCCAGAGAAGCGCGAAAACCCATTTTTTCAAGCATTGCGTCAAAACCTAAAATATTAACCAATCTTCCGGCTAATTTTGCCAATCCAACAGCTATAATCAAACCGATTAAAAAAATAATCACCGCGCCAATAAAATTAGGAATGAAATTCACGAAACCCGCCCAAATAACCTCCAGCGAAGAAAAAATTATAGCGCCCCAATTTTGTATAAACATTTATTGATACAATCCAGATATGGAAATAATATACAAAATATGCATAATATTTACAACCTCCGGATATAATAATTTATTATTTTTCCCCCACAGACAATCTCCCGTAGAGAGATAATTTTCGACCGTTTATTAAAATTCTTTTCTTTCCGGGGAATTTTTAATTATCTCAAACGCCTCTTCGGCGCTGTCAACGATTGAATAAATACGCATATCCTCTTTGCCAATAAAATTAAATTTTCCATACACATCTGTTTTTATCCATTCAAAAAGCGGACTCCAAAATTCTTTGCCAATCATAACAATTGGTATTTTTACAAATATTTTCTTTGTCTGGACAAGAGTTATCAATTCAAAAAATTCGTCAAGCGTGCCGAATCCTCCGGGAAAAAATACATAAGCCTGCGCCGAATAAGCAAGCATTACTTTTCGCACAAAAAAATAATGGAAACCTACGCTTTTTTGCACGAACGGATTAACCCGTTGTTCGCTAGGCAGTTCAATATTCAATCCTATTGAATCGCCGTTGCTTTCAACGGCGCCACGATTTGCCGCCTCCATTATTCCAGGCCCGCCGCCGGTAACTACTCCAAAATCGGCTGTAGATAAGAGCGATGCCAATTTTTGAGATTCCTTATACCAATGATTATCTTCTTCCACCTGCGCCGAACCAAAAACAGTGACTGTCCGGCGAAAATCCGCCAAGAATTGAAAACCGCTTACAAACTCGGCTAAAATCCGAAATATTCTCCAATGAAAAGAAGAACGAAAATCGCCAAGCTTCTCTTCCGCCATTGGAAGATCCCTGGCTGGTATATTGATATTTTCTTTTTCCATTTTTTTTATTTTCATAAACGCATTATATCATAAAAAAAATAATATGCCAAATCACCTTCCCCGTCCGGCTAAAACTATTTTTATCGTCTTGAAAATAATCACTAAATCCAATAGGAAAGATCTGTTTTTTATGTAATAAAGATCATACTGCAAACGCGTTTTCATCGTTTCAATACTTGACGAATATTGCCAATTAACCTGAGCCCATCCCGTAAGACCCGGTTTCACTAAGCTCCTTTCTTTATGAAATGGAATTTCCGTCTCAAATATTTCTATCCAAGTCCGTCGTTCCGGCCTTGGACCGACCAAACTCATCTCTCCCTTAATTATATTTACAAACTGAGGTAATTCGTCCAACCGCAATTTTCGTAAAACTAGCCCAATTTTCGTTACCCGCTTATCGTTTATTTGGGCAAACATAGGACCATTGTTCTCAGCATCACATACCATTGTCCTAAATTTAAAAAGAGCGAATGATTTATTACGCAATCCCACCCTACTCTGCCGATAAAAAATAGGTCCCTTACCGTTGATTTTTATAGCCAAAACTGTCAATGGCAAAATAATAATAAATAAAAATCCAATTATGACTCCGGCCACTAAATCAAATAACCTCTTGCTAAAACTATAAAACCCCGAATAATGGACATTTTCCAAAAACCACACCTTACTCAACGGCTCTAATAATATTCTACCGGTTAAATTTTCGTAGAATGAAAAAATATTTATAAACTCTATCTTCCTGAATGATAAAATACTGAATAATTCATCAAGGGCTCGTTTGTCATTTGTTAAATCCACCGCGATTACAGCTAAATTAATAACCGAATTACCCGCATTGATTGATTGATGAAAATCGGAAAGCCGTATAATTTTAACAAAATCAAATTCATCCGCATTATTTTTTTCTTCCGTATTAACTATAAATAAAATTTTATATCCCGATTGTTTATTATTTTTTATTTCCCGAATAATATTTTTGGCATTTTCATTTAAACCGATAATAACGACATTTTTCACTAATCCCTTGCGCCAAATCCAAGAAAATAATAACTTGCGCCACAATGCCGATAAAACAAAAAACACGCCCGCATCAATCACTAAAAATGTTTTTGGAGAAATTATATTAAAAGATGTTTGAACATAAAAATAAAAAACGGCTGCGCCAAAAGCCGTAATTATCGCCATTGTATAATTTTTCAAAAAATTATCGGATCTGACATCGCCGTCCGTTCCGTAAAAACCGTAAAAAATAAAAATAAAAAACCAAATAATATAAATAACGCTAAAATGAAAAATATGCGCCGCAAATGTATGGTCATAAAAATTAGCGCCATATCTGATATAAAGCGCGATAAATAACGCCAAATAGGCGGCAATCGCATCACCGAATATTAAAATTAAGATTCGTAATTTCATCATTGATACCCCGCCACGCCCCGTCTGCCGTAGGCAGACGGGGCGTGACTTATCCGCTATTTCAGCAAACACTGCGAAAATTACTACGCGACCAATTAAATTAACGACCGCGCAACTTCTGTAATTCTTTTTTCGCCGCCTCGTTTTCCGGCGCCACCTTAATCAATAACTCATAATACTTAATCGCTTCTTCTTTATTGCCAATATCCTGATAATAAACGGCAAGCATAGCCAAAATTTGGGGATCATCCGGATTCTTTTCCAATCCGAATAATAAAATATCATCAGCTTGGTCTTCTTTTGATTTATACAAATACCTGTATAAATCATGCAAATCACGCCATGCTTCAATATTTGACGCATCAACTTCCGTTATTTTTAAATACAATTCCTCGGCTTCGCTGAAATCTCCAATGTCCTTATAAATATTGGCAAGATTATTTAAGGCCGGTATGCTCTTTGGATTTAAACGCAATATTTCCTTATAATATCTTTGAGCCGTTTCTTTATCATTTAATGTGTCATGTAAAAATCCGATAATTTCAAACGCGTCCGTATCATTGGGATTTTTTGCCAGCAATTCTTTCGCCACGGTTATTCTGCTCATAAAAACTTCCCTTTGCCCTTCCGGTCTGTCTTTCATCAATTGAATTAAATTTTCCTCGCTGAATTCCAACGGTTTCCTGTTAAAAAAATCTTTTATTTTTCCACCGCCCAAAATGGCAACCGCGATAATAACAATCAAAAGAACAGCAATAACAATCTCTATATTTTCTTTAATAAATTTTTTCATTTAATGATTTACAAATTGCGAGCATTGAAATTTTACGCTTTTTTATAAAATACTCAGCATAAACCAATACCGCAATTCATGATTTTTAATATTATACATTAATAATACAATTATTCTGACCCGATGACAATAATCCGCGCTTTATTGTTATTATCAATAATTTGCTTTAATATAAAATTATGAATCCAACAAATCAAAGATCGGAAAAAATTGCCAATAAAATAATCCTCTGGGGAATATATTTTTCAATGCTGAATCCGCTTTTAATAAGCCCTTATTTACTGTTACCGGATAAATTCGCAAAAGCGGTAATCTTCAGAATTACCATTGAAATTATTTTAATCGCTTATATTTTCCTTATTTTACGCGACAAAAAATACCTTCCCCGTTTTGATATTTTGACTTGGGCAGTAACAATCTTTTGGACAGCCGCTTTATTTTCTGTAATCTTCTCAATGCAACCATTTACCAGTATGTGGGGATCCGCTACACGCGGAAGCGGTTTTTTTAATTTCACTCATTATATAATCCTGTTTTTTATATTAAGAGGGGTGGCGCAAAATAAAAATCAATGGCAAAAAATATTTAATTTCGCAATTATCGCGGCAATGTTAACCGCTTTATTCGCCATACTTCAAAGAATATTTCCCGCATTAAACGCGAGTTATATGAATTCCATATATTATCGACCGGCGGGAACTATGGGCAACCCCATAATGCTCGCGAATTATCTGGCAATGACGGTTTTTCTCGCGTTCGCTTTCTGGAAACAAGAAACGATTCGCCGAAAAAAAATATTATATTTTCTTGCCGGAACACTTATGCTGATCGCAATTTTCATCTCGCAAACGCGAGGAACTTTTTTAGGTCTTGCCGTGAGCGGACTTTTTCTGCTAATGTTTTATCCGTCAAAAAAATTAAAATTTCAAACAAAAAAAAGATTGCTGATACCGCTTATTATCATCGCGTTAATTATGCCATTTTTTATATTCCGAAATAATCTTAATATTTTACCGGAAAGATTTCTGATTTTTGACAGTTCAAATCGCCTCACTTCATGGAAAATAGCCATAAAAGCTATTGCAGACAAACCAATATTCGGCTGGGGAATGGAAAATTTCGCCATACCTTTTGATAAATATTATCCCGGCGGATACACAAATTCGTATAACAATATCGCTGAAACTTGGTGGGACAAAGCCCACAATGTACCGTTAGATATCGGGACAACAATGGGTCTCGTCGGTCTTATCGCCTATTTTTTTGTATTTGCCGCAATTTTTCAACGATTACGCAAAAATCCAGCGAACAATAATAATATTTCAATGCCGCATATTATTGGCGCAATTTTCATCGCGCACTTTATCCAAAATCTTACCGCTTTTGACAGCGTTACTTCCGAAATTATGTTTTTTACTCTCCTCGCCTATATTTATTTTTTATCATCCGAAAAATATGACTCCATTGATAATCAAAATAATTCGCGAATCGGATTTGCGCGCCTGACGAAATGGAAAAAAATGATTTTCGCCGCTTCCGCCATTACCATCTTGATGATTCTGGTACGGGTAAGCTTAATCCCCTTTTGGCTTAATTATACAAGCAACAAAACCGTTATAATTGTAAAGCAAGGTTTATACAACGAAACGATGCAATTTTACCGCGGCATTACCGAAAAATATAAAGAAAAAATATATTTTGAAAAAGAGTTGAATGAAAAATTTATGAAAATCGCTTCTTATTTCGCTCCGCTATTGCTTGATCAAACGCAAAATCGCGAAGAATATTTGAAATTAAACCAAGAAACAATCAATCTTTTAAAAAGAAACATTAAGCTTGAACCGTATCATACAAAACATTATTACAACATCGGATTATTCTATAGTAATATAGCAGTGCTTAATCCTTCCGCGGGCCAGGAAGGATTAAGCTATTTCACGAAATCATTAGAATTATCTCCCAACCGCGAACAAGCGCTTGTTGAATCGGCAAAATTGCAAATGATATTTTTGGATTATGACGGCGCCATAACAAAATTACAAAAAACAACTGCGATAAATCCCGAATTAGCCGAACCATATTTATGGCTCGGTATTGCCAATCTCTACAAAAAAAATAATGAAATCGCCGATGAATATTTTTCAACCGCCAAAAAATACGAATATAATTTTGAGGAAATGAACGCGTTAAAATTAATGTCCGGCGCATATGCCGATAATCAACGGTGGGCAAAAGCAATTCCTTATTACATAAAAATATTGGAAAAAAAACCGGACAATATTGAAACTCGCGCTCTCCTTGCCGGTTCTTACCAAAAAATCGGCAACATAAAAGAAGCGCGTCGTGAAGCGGAAATCCTGCTAAAAATCGCACCGCAGGCAAAAGAAAGTATTGAGGCGTTTTTAAAAGGATTAAAATAACTCAACAAAAAACCCGTCCCGCATTAATGCGGGACGGGTTTTTTAAATCTTATATTTTCGTTATTTCCACTTCCGTAAAATCCTGCTTATGTCCTTGTTTTTTATGATATCTTTTTTTTGCCTTATATTTGAAAATAATTATCTTATCGCCCCTGCCTTGTCTTAAAATTTTGCCCTCCACTTTAATACCATCTATAAAAGGCGCGCCGATTTTCACTTCTTTTCCATCTTCGTCCGCCAAAAGCAAAACTTCGCCAAATTCTATTTTGGCTCCAATTTCACCTTCAATCTTTTCTATCTTTATTTTATCTCCCCCTTTAACTTTATATTGTTTTCCCCCTGTTTTAATTATCGCAAACATAATATTCTTTTCCAAAAACATTAAAACAAACACTTCTGGAAATAATTATTTATCATTATCGTTAATGATATGCTAACAAAATAATAAACAACAGTCAATAATCATAACGATTTTATCACTTTAATTTTTCAATTCCGTTTTATGTCCTTCATTGTCATATTCATATATCTTGCCATTTTCTTCCTCCTCTATTGCCTTGTGCGAACCGTCGCAAAACGGCTTATTTTTTGATAAACCGCACATACAAATCCAAGCAGATTCTTTCTGCGGTTTAATTTCCAAGGGGCTCTTTGCTTGTATAATAATTTTTCTAGCCATATATTTATTTTTTTATCGTAAAATTAATTTAATCGACCCTTGATAATATCCCAATTTATTTCGCTAAATTTTTCTTTGGTAGCCCCTACGGGATTTGAACCCGTGTTTTCGCCATGAGAAGGCGACGTCCTAGGCCACTAGACGAAAGGGCCATAGCAAAATTTCTCTCCCTACGGGAGATGTCCCGCAGGGACATAATTTCTTAATAAATATCCAATAACCAATTCTACGCGTCTTTATAGTCTTGCCGAACCAATAATTCCTTAGCTTTTTCCGGTTCAGCCATAATCTCCTTGACAATTTTTTCCATTCTCATTTCCTGCGATCCTTTTATTAAAATCATATCGCCAGAATTAATTTTTTTCTGAAGAAACTTGCCCGCTTCTTCAACTTGATGCTGATCAAAATAAAAAATATTTTCTTTGTTAAAACCGCGAGACAATGCTTCGTCATAAATAAATTTCGCCCGCAAACCTACGGCAATAATAAAATCACAAACTTCCGCCGCTTTAACGCCCAAATTACAATGCGCTTTTTCCGTATATTCTCCAAGTTCCAACATATCGCCCAAGATAGCAATTTTACGATAATCCTTAAATATTGCCAATGTTTCTATGGCCGATATGGCCGCCAATGGAGAAGAATTATAACTATCATCTATTATCCACGATTTTTTAATTCCTTTCAAGAGCTTTGTCCGCCCGGGCGGAGAAATATAATCACCGATACCTTCCGTAATTTCCAACAAATTCATACCCAACGCTATGGCGATACTGGCCGCCGCAAGAACGGCATAAGCCTGCGAATACCCCAAAAGCCCACAAATTCTTACGGGTACCGTACTTCCGTTGTATGCTATTTTAAAACTCATATAAAGATTCGTATCCAAATTATTTTTATCTTCTATACCGCCAATGGCATAATTATCGCCCTTAACAACGGCGCCACTTCCAAAGCCATATGTCAATATTGATATGTTTTCCGACAATGAATAGCGCATATCGCGCACGGATAAATCATCATAATTTAAAACGGCGACTCCATTTTCTGGCAAAGCCATTAAAAGTTGCATTTTTTCTTCTATTAACGCGTCGCGTTCGGGAAAAAATTCAATATGAGCCGGCATTTCTCCTATAGCCGTAACAACGGAAATATTCGGTCTAACAATATCGGTCAGATTCTTTATATCGCCTTGCTTATCCACTCCCATTTCCAATACCAAAAATCTCGGGAAATTATTGTTTTTCCAAAAAAATAAAAAAATTCCGCTGAAAATAACATTCAAATATTCAAAAATTGTCAATTTACCGCCTCCAGATCCGATCACTGACATCGGAACGCCAATTTCATTGTTATAATTCTTCACGCTTTTACGAACCATAAATCGTTTTAAAATCAAAGTAAAAACAGCATCCCTGGCGCTTGTTTTACCCACACTTCCAGTAATGGCTATAATTACCGGAGCATACCGCCATAGTATGAATTTTGATATATATTTTAAAATAAATTGTAAAAATAATTTCATAAATTATAATTTTTTTTTATTTAATTACATTATAGTCCGGCGGTATTCCATAGTAATTCAACATAAATTCGGTTAATTTTCTAAAAGTCAAACTTAAAGAATTGGACGCAAAATTTATTCCTTTCGGATTATTAATTTTCAATAAAATCGCAAAACGAGGATTGAAAGCTGGCGCGAAACCGATAAAAGTATGAATAGTTTCTTCGCCATAATTCTTCTCGTCCTTTAACGGAACCTGGGCCGTTCCCGTCTTTCCGGCTACATAATATCCTGGAATTTTAGCGACTTTATCATAACCATTATCCACGACGCTTACCATCATATTGGTCAGCGATCGCGCCGCGGCTGAAGAAATTATCCGCTCGCCTTCACCAGTCTTAACTTCAATAATTTTTCCATCTTGATTGCGAAACGAAGATAAAACGCGCGGTTGAACCATAATTCCCTTATTGGCTATGGCGGAAACTGCGGAAATAAGTTCAATGGGTGTTATGGCGATTCCCTGCCCAAACGAAGCGGTTGCGTAATTTACATCGCGACCAAAATATAAATTGGAAATATTGCCGACAACTTCTCCCGCAAGATCGATGCCGGTTTTTTTATCAAAACCAAAAGATCTTATATACTTTAAAAAATCATCTTTACTTAAAAGACTTTCCGCAAAAATAACGCCGGTATTCAACGATTTTTCCAGCACCTGCGTCATTGTCTGCTCACCATGACTTTTTTTATCCCAATTTTTTATGGTATACCCGCCCATTTTAACGAAACCCTCGTCTGTATAAACAGTTGATGGGGTAATTTTTCCGCTATCAAGCGCCGCCGCCATTGTGATTATTTTAAAAACAGAACCAGGTTCAAAAAGATTACGAATGGATGAATTTGAAAAAACACTGACATCTTCCATCTTAAAGTACTCATTCAAATTAAACGACGGATAATTCGCCATAGCCAATATTTTCCCCGATACGGGATCCATAACAATCACATTGCCGGAATCGGCGCTCCATTTATCCACCACCTGCTTCAATTTATCTTCCGCCACAAGCTGAATATTTTTATCTATGCTTAAAATCAAATCGCTTGATTTTTCTTTAAAAGAAACAAAATCTCCAATAACCGCAAAAAACTTGCTTAAAGTATTTTTATCATTATTTACGCTTTGATCCGCTGTCCCTTTTAAATTATCTTCGTAAAACCCTTCAACCCCGTATTGTCCAACCCGTTTGTCCGTATCAAATCCGACAAAACCCAAAACATGAGCCAAAATATTCCCCAACGGATAATATCGGACATCTTCGTCCACGACATTAACTCCTTTTATACCCAAATCTTTAATCTTTTGCGCTTCATTATCGCTTAAACGATGCGCCAATGGTTCATAAGGATCGTTTTTTTTATCAAATTTCTCGCGAATTAGTTCCTTATCTAAACTCAATATAATCGCCAACTCTTCCACCGCCCTATTGCGATCCTGCTCATTGACATCCCTTGGCGAGATAAAAACCATCGGCCACTTCTTATTAACGGCCACCGAAAATAAATCATTTTTATCATAAATCAAAATTTCACCCCGCTTATTTTCCGGTTTTTCCCGCGCTTTATATTGTTTTTCGGCTAAGTTTTTATAATATTCCCCTTTTATAACCTGCAATGAAAATAAACGGCCTATAATAGCCGCTCCCATAACAAGCAAAGTAAAAAAAATTATTCCCATTCGCCAATTTCGCATTACAAAAAGTCTTATCTATTTACGACAACGGCCGGTTCAAAAATATCCAAATAACTTATCTTTTTTATTTCCAAAAATCCCAAAATAGACAACTCTGATTTCAATGACTCAAACGAAGAAAGGCCAGATTTCTCTACCAAAAGACGCTGATTTTCCGTTTTTAAATTCTCCAATGTTTCACTATCTGACTTTATCTCATATTTTTTTTCCGCAATAACATTTATCTCGATTATATAAAAAGTCAAAAGTATAAAAAAAGTTATTGCAAAAAATACAGTAGAAATAAGCCACCCGTCCGATGCGCGATAAATTTTTCCGGACGCATTATTGTAATTGACGCAATTATTTTTAATAAAACTCATAGGAAATTTATATTTTTATAGCCACTCGTATTTTAGCCGATCGCGCGCGATGATTATTTTTTACTTCTTCAAAAGAAGGTTTTATC
>JBBTRL010000093.1:0-13896 GCA_038065195.1 Patescibacteria group bacterium | reverse complement strand
TATGTTTGCAGTTCTCAAAAAGTGGATTCCGCCAGCAATTTGCTTGCCGGTTGCAAATCCGGCTATGAAGTATCAGGCGTTATGGTGGGAGCCGAAGAAGTGGTAACTGCCACGGGCGTTCGCACCGGCAATTATAACGAAGTGGCGACCGGTTCCGACGGCACTTTCTCGATCAAGGTTCCGGCTAATGTTACAGCTAATTCTTATAATGT
Source organism: Patescibacteria group bacterium (assembly GCA_038065195.1). Lineage (GTDB taxonomy): Bacteria > Patescibacteriota > Minisyncoccia > GWA2-38-13b > GWA2-38-13b > GWA2-38-13b. Next base: position 13,684 of record JBBTRL010000093.1, on the reverse strand, counting down.
TTGGGCGTATATTCCGGGTGTTGGCGAGCTTGATGATGTGACCGGTATCAATATTAAAGACGCTAATGCCAGCACAACGGAATATTCCGGTCTTACGCTTGTAGCGCCGGATACTAAGACCGTCAATATAAATTTTAAAGATTCCAATGGCGCCGCTTTTACGGTTAAAGAGGCGTTTGTGGATGCTTGGGATCCGACAACATTTAAAGGAAATAAGATTCAAATAAATAATTCTTCTACCGGTACTCTTGACTTGCCCAATGGAACTTATGAAATGGTTGCTCATATTCCCGGCTTTGGTCAGATTGGGGCCGATGGTGGCAGAGTTTCTGTTTCTCGCGATAATCAGGCAGTTAATTTCACGATTGTCGTTTCGTCAACATTTACGATTCAGGGTATAGTTTATAAACCAGACGGTTCAACTGTTATCAGCGAAGCGTGGGTGCAGGTATTTGATCCAAGCACCAAGAGAGGCAATGATGATAAAATTGGTCCGAGCGATAGCGGAGCTTTCAGTATTTCTGTTCCTACCGGCGGATCTTACACTCTAATCGTTGAAACACCGCCTCAATCCGGCTATATGGGCTATAAGCATTCAAGCGCCATTACTGCGGCTATTAATTTATCAGGCGCGAACAAAATCGTTCTTGCTGCCGCAGATTCTTCTGTTTCCGGTAAAATTTATACGGATACCGCTAAATTAACTACTGCTACACAGGCGTTTGTCAGAGCCGAAGAAGTTGGCGGTACGAGAATTATAATGGATAATATAGCATTGGGAGATAATGGAGTTTATTCTATGAATGTTCCAATCGGCACTCAATGGAATATTACCGCTATGACTCCGGATGGAAAATTTGTTGAATCTCAAGGCGTGACGGCAGGCAGCACCAGCGTCAATAACGCGGCGAAAGTTGATATGTCGGCAACTGCGAGTATTACCGGTTTCAGCAAGCCGGAGCCTTCTTCAACCACTATTTCGGCCGGTAAAGGTAAGATTATAGAAGATTCCACTAATGATATTAAGATGGTGATTGAGCCGTCAGATCTTGGTTCATCAGGCGAAAACTTTGTGGTGGAAATTGAAACAATGCCTTCAATCCACAAGACGCAATCAACTGAAGTTTTCTCTCCGGAAGAAAAAGAAATAACCATTTATCAAATTGATTCTTCCGGCAAAAAGACAAAAGTCGGCAATACCAATAGTTCCATTGATATTTCGTTGCTTTACGATAAGTCCGATTTTACCGATATTTCAGCCGGAAACACAGCGCTTAATCCCGCATCTTTAAAGGAAGTAGAATTGGCGCCTTGGGATGATACGAGTGGCAATACATGGTCTTCTTCTTCAACAACCAAGAAAGTGAAAGTGAAAGATCTTGTTTCAAGTTCTTGGAGAAATGAAAGTATTGATACTTTTATAACTAATGTTACCAGCGCCAGCGGTAATTATACCGGCGTAAATTACTATGACTTTGAGATTGAATTTACCACTGCAACGACTCACTTTTCGCCGTTTGGCACACCTACAGGGACTGATTTAACGCCGGTGGCGCCGACTGTGAAACCATCTGTTAGCGCGGCTGATGGACAAGTAACTCTTGGGTGGGTATATACATTCAATGAATCGGATGGTAGTTATTTTAATCTCTATCGCAGCACTCAAGATAATTTTTCTTCTCTTACTCAATCGCAACTTGATGCTAAACAAGTTAATACTTCTGCTATCTCTATTGCCATTTACTGCACTGGTTCTCAGCCTGGTCCATTTACTTGCAGTTATAATGATGTATCCGTTAGTAATGGCAGCACTTATTATTATATTTATACCGCGGTTGATTCCGGTCATAAGGGCGATACGGTGACTAATACGTCTCCGACTTCCAATGCCGCAATGCCAACCAGTACCGGTGGTGGTGGCGGTGGTGGTGGAGGTGGCGTTGTTGTAACTCCAACCTTAACTCCGAAACCGGAAACGATAGTTCCGACAATAACCGCAACATTCAAGACGGGCGATCTTATTCGCGCTATTGCTGGAACAAAAGTGTATGTAATAAAGAACGGCAAGAAGCGATGGATACCGACAGCAGCGGCGTTTAACGCTTCTGGATATAAATGGGCAGAGATTAAAGATGTGGGCGCTTCCGATGTAAGTGGAACAAAAGATATTACTTTATTCAGAGCCGAAGGCGATCCGAAAGTTTATATTCTTGCTTCTAATGGCAAGAGACGACATATTCCAAATCCGGAAGTGTTCGCGTCGTATGGTTTTGACTGGGGAGAAGTTTCAATTATCACCAAAGCGGAAAGAGACGCGTATACGGATATGACTTTAATGCGCATAACTGGCGATCCGAAAATTTACCGATTGGTTAATGGCGCGATAAGCCATATTTCGGATCCGAAAACATTCAATTCTTACGGTTATAGTTGGGACGATGTTGTGGAAATGAACGCTATTGAGTTTGCCGTTTATAAGAAAGGTGATGTTTCAACTCCAACGACGGTAGAAACAATAGTAACTGAAATTCCGGCAAGTTATAAATTTTCCAAAAAGCTTGAATATAATAGCAAGGGCGATGACGCGAAGTATTTGCAGATATTTTTGAAATCGCAAGGTAGCGATATTTATCCTGAAGCCATAGTTTCCGGCTGGTTTGGTCCCGCTACCAAGAGAGCGTTAATCAGATTTCAGGAAAAATACACTTCCGATATTCTTACTCCGTTTGATATTACGCAAGGAACTGGTATAACCGGCTCTAAAACAAATGATAAGATAAATAAGATTTTGGGAAGATGAGAATTTGCAGCGCGATAAAGTTTAGAAATTCAAAAACAACCCCCGATTTTAAGGGGGTTGTTTTTTTGCGCCTGTTTTTGGTCGGTGAAAGTGGTATAATAAAAATATGTTTTTATGTTGTTAAAATTTCCAAAATTTTTTTTATGGGGAACGGCAATTTCAAGTCATCAAGTGGAAGGTGGTAATTTTAATGATTGGTCGGAATGGGAAAAACAAAACGCCAAATATTTAGCGCGAGAAGCGGGAAAAAGAAGCTGGCCAGCGTATGTTTTGAACGATTATCCCAATCCACTTCAAGAGGAGAATTATATTTCCGGTCGCGCTTGTGATCATTATAATCGTTACGAAGAAGATTTTGATATTGCCAAAAGTTTAAACCATAATGTTCATCGTTTTTCTATTGAATGGTCGCGCGTTGAGCCACGCGAAGGCGAGTGGGATCAAAAAGAAATTGAGCATTATAAAAATGTCTTACGCGCGCTTCGCGATCGCAACATTGAACCGTTCGTAACATTGTGGCATTGGACCAATCCTGTTTGGTTCGCGGAAAAAGGCGCGTGGCTTAATAAAAAAGCGCCTTTTTATTTTGCGCGATATGTTGAAAAAGTCGTTAATGAATTAGGCGATTTGGCGAATTTTTGGGTTATTTTAAACGAACCAACCGTTTTGATTTTAAATTGTTATTGGCGCGGATTGTGGCCTTCACGAAAGAATGGTTTTTTAGTTTCGTATAAAGCATTGAATAATTTAGCTATGGCTCATAATCTTGCTTATGAAAAAATAATTTTTTTAAAACCGCAATCCCGAATCGGTATTGCTTATAATTTTACTTGTTTTGAGGCGCATAAAGAAAATTTTTTCAATAAGATAATAAAATATTTCGCAGATTATTTAAATAACCATTATTTTTTGGAAAAAATAAAAGGTAAATTGCATTTCATAGGCTGTAATTATTATTTTCATAATCGTATTAAGTTCAATTTATTTCATCCGGTTAAATCCTTGAAAGATAATGAGAATAAGTTTGTATCAGGCATTGGCTGGGAAATTTATCCGGAAGGCATTTATCATATTTTAAAAGATTTAAAAAAATATAATTTACCAGTTTATATTACGGAAAACGGCGTCGCGGACGCGCGAGATAAATATCGCGCCGATTTTATAAAGAATCATCTCTTATGGACATATAAAGCCATCGGAGAGGGGGTTGATGTTCGTGGATATTTTCATTGGTCGCTTTTGGATAATTTTGAATGGGACAAAGGTTTTTGGCCGAGATTCGGTTTAGTGGAAGTGGATTATAAAACAATGGAGCGGAAAATGAGGCAAAGCGCCTTTGAGTACGCGAAAATTTGTAAAAATAACGGTGTGATACTAAATACCCCCGAAGCAGACACTTCGTGTCGCTACGGGGCGAGTAAATACTGAATACTTTTATATGTTGTGGCTCTTAATCGTAATTATTGGTCGTTTTATTGACGCGTGGGTGGCTATAATAGATAAGCTTATTTTAAAGCACACTATTTTTAAGCCCGCGTCGTATGCTTTTTTTACCGGCATTTTCAGTATTTTCACGGTCGGATTTATTATTCCGATTTCCTGGGTTATAAAAAGTTTTGGTGTTTTTGATGTTCCGGATTTGCCTTTGATGTTTTTTGATTTTTTTATCGGTATTATTCTGTTTTTTGCCATTTTTTCTCTTTTTTCCGCTTTTTATCGCGCGGAAGCTTCGCGGGTAGCGACATTTATAGGCAGTTTAACGCCTATTTTTACTTTAGGTTTATCTTTTTTTATTCTTGGCGAAAAATTACCGAAAAATTATATCTGGGCATTTGTGTTTTTAATTCTTGGAAATTTCGTCATAGCTTTTGGCGGCAGAAGTTTTCGTATCGGCGGAGCGTTGTTTTACGCGCTTTTGTCGGCTTTTTTGTGGGCGTTATTTTTCATTTTGATAAAAAAAGTTTTTGGAATGCAGTCTTTTACGACAACTTTATTTTGGATGGAACTTGGTCTTGTTATCGGGGCCTTGCTGTTTTTATTGAAACCGGCGGCGCGAAAGGAAATTTTCAAATCTGGCGTTGCCATTCCGGCCCAAAAATCGCATATCGCTTTATTTGTGTTTAATAAGTTGCTCGCGCGCGTTTCTTCTTTTTTGATAATGTTTGCCGTTAGTTTGGGAAATGTGACGATGGTCAACGCGCTTGAGAGCGTTAAATATGTTTTTATATTCTTGATAGCGATTTTATTTTCCGCGATATTCCCGAAAATTTTGAAAGAGGAATTGAGTTTTTCAATAATTTTGCAAAAAGCGCTGGCGATTATTTTAATAGGAGCGGGAATATTCGCATTGATTTATTAATTATTTATAATATTTTTTCGCATAAATTAAATAGAATACGAAAATTATATTAAATAAATAATTTATATACAATGGAAAATGAGTTATTTGGACCAATGCATCGTCTACGATTATATAAGCAAAGGTTAGCAACTCTCCAGATAACCAGAAAAGTAAAAATAACCACGATAAATCTTCCGCTTTTTTTGTTTTCCAAGTTTTTATTACTTGCGGGATAGCGCATATTGCAAATAAAAATGCGCCTGCCCAGCCGATAAAATTATGTATCATAATTTTAAAATATTAGTATTAATTGAAATTCGTATAGGGTGCGAATATATGATAATATTTAAGTATATAAAAAATTCATTTTAATCTTAATGCATTTTAATCAATCAAGCAAAAAAAATTGTTTAAAAAAATAATTATTATATTTTTTTCAATGCTTTTAGGCGGCGTGATTTTCGTCGCATATTTTTATTTTACTCTTGATAAAGTTGACGTTGATCGTGAATTGAAATTTGGCGTCACTTTCATTCCAAGACGCGCGATGGAACTGGGCCTTGATTGGCAAGAAACTTACTTGGCAATTCTTGATGATTTGGGCGCGCGGTGGCTACGTCTTGGCGCGTACTGGAATATCATAGAAAAAGAAGAGGGAATTTACGATTTCAGCGAGTTGGATTGGCTGATTGGCGAAGCGGAAAAGCGAGATGTGAAAATTATTTTAGCGATTGGAATGCGCGTGCCCGGATGGCCGGAATGTCATATTCCGGATTGGGCCAAAGAATCTTCATTCTCTAATTCTCCGTTTGTAAGATTACAATCAGAGCAATCCTTGCTTCAATATTTGCGGATAATAATAGGGCGTTATCGTAATTCTTCGGCGATTTGGGCATGGCAAGTGGAAAACGAGTCGTTTTTGAAATTCGGCGAGTGTCCCGTGTCAGATAAGGAATTTTTAGGCAATGAGATAAAGTTAGTGAAAACTATTGATAAGCGACCTGTTGTAGTTACGGAGTCCGGCGAGTTTGGAAATTGGCGTAAGGTGGCGCCGTTTGGAGATATTTTAGGCACTACGCTTTTTCGCAATATTTATTATAAAAGTTTTGGATATATCAATTATCATTTGCCACCGAGTTTTTATCGCTTGAAATCGCTTTTGGTAAAAAAATGGACTTTGCCGGAAAATATTATAGCGATTGAATTGCAGAGCGAGCCGTGGGTGGCGGATCCGCCAATCAGCGACGCGTCTTTGGAAGAACAATACATTACGATGAATCCGGAATTTTTCCGAGATACTTTAAATTATATTCGTTATACGGATTTCAACGAGTTTTATTTTTGGGGCGCGGAATGGTGGTATTGGATGAAACAAGAGGGTCGTCCGGAAATTTGGGATATCGCTAAAAGTGTTTTCGTGAAATAAAACCCTTGCTTTTCGCGCAGATTTTTTTTATACTCAATTTATATGAATCCCGTTAGAAGTCCTGAGCAAAAAAATTTTTTTGCTCAGGACTAACGAGGTTTATGCCGTAATTCATATCTGTCTGAAATTGATATTAATAATCACATAAGGACAGACTTCTAACGGGGTGAAACAGACGTCAAAAATCAGAATAGCTATAATTAGCATATTTATTTTATTCGCGCTGGCGGGTAGTTTGGATTATCCGGCTTTTTGGAATAAAGGGGCGGATTTTTTAAATCCTAAAATAGATGTTACGGGAATTAAAATTCCCTATTTTTGGAATAAACCGTTTTCTTTGGGGTTAGATTTGCAAGGTGGCGCGCATTTGATTTACGAAGCGGATCTTTCAATGATTGCTGAAGAAGAAAAAGATAATTCTATGCAGGGGTTGCGAGATGTGATAGAAAGGAGAATAAATATTTTTGGCGTGACCGAACCGCTTGTTCAGATAAATAAAGCGGGCAATAGCCAACGGCTTATCGTAGAACTTGCCGGTGTTACCGATGTTAATCAGGCGATAAAGATGATAGGTGAAACGCCATATCTTGTTTTTGCTGAATTGGAAAACAAAGAAGAAGCGGATCCGGCAAAATGGAATTTTATGCCGACCGAACTTACCGGAGGAAAATTAAAGTTGGCGCGATTGGAATTTGACAGCACGACTTATGAGCCGATTATTGCTTTGGAATTCAATGAAGAAGGCGCTGTGCTTTTTGAAGAAATTACCGCTAGAAATGTGGATAAAAATGTGGCGATTTTTTTGGACGGTTTTGTTTTAAGCGCGCCGAAAGTCCAGCAAAAAATTTCAGGAGGAAGCGCGGTGATTACTGGCCAGTTTTCCACGAAAGAAGCTAAGGATTTGGTTTTGCGCCTTAATTCAGGCGCTTTGCCCGTGCCTATACATTTGATAGCGCAGAAAACTATCGGCGCGACTTTAGGAAAAATTGCTTTGGAAAAGAGTTTAAAAGCGGCGTTTTGGGGGCTTATGGCCGTAGTCGCTTTTATGGTAATTTATTACAGGTTATTCGGGTTTTTCGCGATTTTAGCGCTTGGAGTTTATACGGTTATTGTTCTTGCGATTTTCAAACTTATTCCAGTCACCTTGACGCTTTCGGGCATAGCCGGTTTTATTCTTTCAATTGGAATGGCGGTTGACGCTAATATTTTGGTATTTGAAAGGATAAGAGAGGAACGGGCGGCGAAAAAAAGCCTTGGACTTGCTCTTGATGATGGATTTTCCAGGGCTTGGTCATCAATCAAAGACGGTAATATTTCAACATTAATAACGGCCTTCATACTTTTTTGGTTCGGCACAAGCGTTGTTAAGGGATTTGCTCTGACATTGATCGTAGGCGTCGTGGTTTCAATGTTTTCCGCCATATTTGTAACGAAAAATCTTTTGAAAATATTTGTTGGCAGAAAAATAGCGGATGTCAAATGGTTGTGGCAGTAATTATTTAGTTAAAATCTCTGCTTATGGCAGACCTCCCATAGGGAGATAAAATTTTAAAATCTATGTCTATCATTAGTCATTATAAAAAATTTTTTATATTTTCCGGTTTGTTGTCTGTGGCGAGTATTGTTAGTTTGGGTTTGTGGCAGTTGAATTTCGGTATTGATTTTACCGGCGGTTCATTGATGGAAATTGAATTTGAAAATATAGAATTGAAAGCAAATGATATTAAAGATTCTTTGGCTGATTTGGCATTGGAAAATTTATCAGTTCAGCCGGTAGGCGAAACGGGTTTTATTTTGCGTTTTAAGGATGTTGACGAAGAAACTCACCAAAAAATATTAGGCAAGATTAAGGAAAAAGTCGGAGTCAATGATGGCGCGGATACGGAAAATTTTGATAGTAGTAAAGATATTGCTGAAAGCGGTCTTGTGATTACACCCATTGATGGTGGTGATAAAATCCCCGGTAATATTGAAGCTGAGGTTCAGTCGTCTTCCGAGAATGTTAAAAGCGAAATTGCCAGTGTCAGAGAAACGCGATTTGAGTCAATCGGTCCTGTTATCGGGAAAGAGTTGCAGCGAAGAGCATTGTGGGCGATTATTTTAGTTGTTATATCTATTATCGTATATGTCGCTTGGGCGTTTAGGGGCGTTTCTAAACCGATTTCTTCGTGGAAATACGGCATAGTGGCTATCGTGGCTTTAATTCACGATGTTTTGATTGTTGTCGGCATATTTTCTTTTTTGGGAAGGTTTTATGGGGTTGAAGTTAGTTTGTCTTTTGTCGCGGCAATACTGACAATTTTGGGTTATTCGGTCAATGATACGATTGTCGTGTTTGACAGGGTTCGTGAAAATTTAACGAAGGATTATGGCAGTAAAGACTTTAGTGTTATAGTGGATAATAGTTTAAACCAAACGATAGTAAGGTCAATCAATACCGGTTCGTGCGCGCTTTTGGTTTTGGTGATAATTTTTATTTTCGGCGGATTATCGGTTATTGATCTTGTATTGGCATTGATTTTCGGAATTATTTTTGGCACATATTCGTCAATTTTTATCGCGAGTCCATTGTTAGTTGAATGGAACAAATGGACGAATAGAAATAATTAATTTTTGCTGATAAAAATAGTCCGCCAAATTGGCGGACTATTTTTGGTTGTATAAAAAATCGGAGCAATTACTTAATAAAGTTGACATATTTTTAATGATATGCTAATATATTATTATCAATGAAAATAATAATTGTTAATATTTATTGTGAATAATTTATAGATTATTTTACAAGAGGTTTTAAAGAGGGCGATCTGCGCGTAGAATAATATGTAAAATTTTATGGGAAAAAATTTAAATAATCCCTATTTATTAGTTGATGAGGGTTTGAAAATATTACCCAAGCGCACAAAAGATATTGTTGCGCGTCGTTTTGGCATAAATAAAGATGAAGCGGAAACATTGGAATCAATAGGTCGCGATTATGGCATCACTCGGGAAAGAGTCAGGCAGATAGAAGATAGCGGTTTGGGGCGGTTAAAACGCGACGAAACATCTATGCTTTTTAAGCCTATAGTTTTTCGTCTTGAAAGTTATCTAAAGAGTCATGGTAATTTGCGTAGAGAAGAAACTTTACTTAATGATATGACATCCGCTTATTATCAGGGAGTGTCAAAAAACAAAGAGATTAAACGGTATGGAAGAGCAATCTCATTGATCTTGACTATTTCTGAACCGTTTAATTATATGAGCGAAACGGAAGATACTCATGCTTTGTGGGCGCTCGACAAAGAATCATTTAATGGAGCGCGAGAAATAATTCGCGGTTTGGTAAATTATTTTAGCAGTTTAAATAACGCGATATCCGAGGAAGATTTGATGAAATGGTTGATTTCTACGGCATCGCATATTTCCAAGGAAGCGCATTTTTCATATTTGGATGTCGCGAAATTGGTGGAAAAAAATATTTTTGGGGAATATGGTTTAGTTCACTGGCCAGTTATAAGCCCGAGGGGCGTGAAGGACAGGGCATATTTAGTATTAAAGAAAAAAGGCGAACCGCTTCATTTTACTAATGTGGCCGCGTTGATAAATCAGATGGGTTTATCTACCAAGACAGCCTATGCCCAGACGGTTCATAACGAGTTGATTAAAGATCCGAGATTTATTTTAGTGGGCAGGGGTCTTTACGCTTTAGCGGAATGGGGTTATAAGTCTGGCACCGTTAAGGATGTTATAAAAGAAGTGTTGGCGGAATCTAATAAACCTATGACTCGGCAGGAAATAATTGATGAAGTTATGAAAAAAAGGATGGTAAAAATCAATACTATAATTTTAAATATCAATAATTCTCCGGAATTTCAAAAAATGAATGATAATACATTTGTTTTGACTGAATAATTCACAAAATAAATATATCGTAAATAGAAGAAGTTAAATCTTGAATTATATTCTCGGGATTTAACTTCTTCTATTATAAGGGCATTTATGATGTTATAATTTATGATATAATATAATTATTATGTGGACACAGATTTCGGAACAATTATTATTTGTATGGGTTTTATTTAAAATACTGATTCATTACTGGTGGATTTATGCTCCAGTCACGCTTTTTTTCATTTTTAAATCGTTGTGGCTTTTTTACCTTGAAGGTTTGTATAATTCAAAACCTAGAAACGCTAATATGCTGTTGGAAATTAAAATGCCGAGAGAAATAATGAAAAGTCCGAAAGCGATGGAGCAATTTTTGTGCAATATTTATAATACGAAAAGCGGCCGTGGATTTATTGAAAAATGGTGGATTGGAAAAGCAGATTTGAAATTCAGTTTGGAAGTCGTTAGTATTGGCGGAGAAGTTCATTTTTACATCAGGACTCCGCGTAAATTCAGGAATATCGTTGAGGCAAATCTTTACGCGCAATATCAGGATTTGGAAATTGTTGAAGCGGAGGATTATGTAAATGAATTTCCCGAGACCGTTGAGGAAATTTATGATATGGGTTATAAAATTTGGGGTACGGAATTGATGTTGGGAAAATCCGATGTTTATCCGATAAGAACTTATATTGATTTTGAATCGCCGGATGAAGACAAGTCGTTGGATCCCGTATCAGCTCTTTTAGAGATTTTAACCAAAGAGAAAAGAGAAGAAAGGATTTGGATTCAAATTTTGATTTTGCCGGCGGATCCGAATTGGAAAGATGCCGCCAAGGAGGCGTTGGAAGATATACGAAAAGACGCCGAAAGAAAGATGGTAACGAAAATGGGCGAAGACGAGAGAGAGATGACATCCATTCAATTAACGCCGGGCCAAAGAGATGTTATGGAAGCCATAGAACAAAATGTGGCAAAAGTCGGTTTTAACACGACGATTCGCATAATATATTTGGCGCCTTGCGATATGTTTGACGATAGTTTGGCGAATAAAGGCGTGCGCGCGGCTTTTAATCAATATGGAACGCAAAATCTGAATTATTTTAAAAAAAATAGAGATAAAGATACGGATGAATTTTTGTATTTTTTTCGGAAATGGAGATTGGAAGGCAGAAGGAAGATAATATATTCCGATTACCGGACGAGAAATATGAAAGAATCAACTTTTATGGGAGAATTGATAACTTCCGTTTCGTTTCACCTTGCTTTTACCAATGCCCCGCCGATTTTAAATGTGGAAGAATTGGCAACTATTTATCATTTTCCGACTAGTCTTGTTCTAACGGCTCCGATGTTAAGAAGAGTTGAATCAAAGCGGATAGGTCCGCCGGCCGGTTTGCCGATTTTCGGCGATGAAGATAAAAAATAAAGTTTTACCCCGTTAGAAGTCCTTGGCAGAAAATTTGAATAGCGAGGTTTTTAACGGGGTAAAACTTTTCTGCGCGGGATTAACGAGGATTATGCTTTTTAATATTAGTTTGTCTGAAATTGACCATTTGGTTATATAAAGACGGACTTCTAACGGGGTGGACGATACGGTATTTTTCGCTAAAACTAATTTTAGGGGAAAAAATAGGGCGTTTGGCATAAAATCCGACGACCGGAGGCGGCATATGTATGTTTTGGGAAAAACCGGAACAGGTAAAACAACTGTTTTGGAAAATATGATTTTGCAGGATATACGGATGGGACACGGTATAGCGATGGTGGATCCGCACGGAGAATCGGCTGAAAAAATTTTAGATAGAATTCCGGAAGAACGGATAGATGATGTTGTGTATTTTAATCCCGCTGACAATGAATGCCCTGTTAGTTTTAATATTCTTGAAGTTCCGGACCCGAAATATAAACATTTAATTGCTTCCGATTTGATGGGCGTTTTTACAAAATTATGGGCCGGCGTTTGGTCGGCGAGAATGGAATATATTTTAAATAATTGCGTTTTAGCTCTTTTGGACACTCCGGGAAGCACTCTTTTGGGAATTATGCGTATTTTGGTTGACAGAGATTATCGGCAAAATATTGTGGCTAACATTAAAGATCCTGTGGTTAAGTCGTTTTGGGTTAATGAATATGAGCGATGGCAAGAAAAATTCAGAAGCGAAGCGATCGCGCCGATTCAAAATAAAGTTGGGCAGTTTCTTTCCACCGCCATTATCAGGAATATAGTCGGTCAGTCGCAAAGCACTATCAATATTCCGGAAATAATGAACAAGGGAAAGATTTTGATTGTTAATGTTGCAAAGGGAAGAATTGGAGAAGATAATTCAGCATTGCTTGGCGCTATGTTGATTACGAAAATTCAGCTTGCCGCGATGGAAAGAGTAAGGGTTCCGGAAAAAGAACGGATAGATTTTTATCTTTATGTTGATGAATTTCAAAATTTTGCTACAAAATCATTTGCTTCTATTTTATCGGAAGCGAGGAAATATAAATTAAATTTGATTATCAGTCATCAGTATATAGGTCAACTTATGACGGATGTCAGCACTGAAGTCAGAGATGCTGTGTTTGGCAATGTCGGCACAATGATAATTTTTAGAATTGGCGCGACGGACGCGGAATTTTTAGAAAATGAATTCGCGCCGGAATTTACTCAGCAGGATTTAGTGTGTTTGTCTAATTTCAGCATATATTTGAAATTAATGGTTGATGGCACAACGAGTCGTCCTTTTTCTGCCGATACTTTGCCGCCATTTTCGGTGAGCGAAAGCGAAGGAAATATGGAAAAGATAATCGTGCGATCGCGCGAGCTTTATGGAAAATCAAGACCGGATGTGGAAAAAGAAATAGAAAAATGGAGCGGCGGAACATCGTCAATGGTTGAATTTAAAGGGAGTGAAACTAGGGGGAAATTTAAGGCGGTATGTTGGAATTGTTCCAAGGAAACCGGCGTTAGTTTTGAGCCGGATGGCGTTAGACCGATTTATTGCAAAGATTGTTTGAATAAGGTGCAGACCGGAGAGATCCGGCCGATTCCATCAAGGCGGTTTGTTAAAACGGAGGAAAGAAAAGAATATGAAATTGACTTGGGGGTTTTGGGTATTGGAGTAGATGATGAAAAAAGTGGCGTCGCGGAAGAAAAATATCGCGCAAAACCGTCGGTAAATATTCCAACCGCCGAAAGATTTCAAAAACCGACTCAAATATTTTCCGTGCCATTGAAAACAAATGCGTCTTTTAAAAAAGA
>JBBTRL010000092.1:0-2875 GCA_038065195.1 Patescibacteria group bacterium | reverse complement strand
TAAGTCTTATCTCGTAAAGTCTAATCAATGAAATAAGCGGTCTTAAATTAAAATTATACGCTTTTGTTTCTTTTTCCATTTCACCTATCGCCATATTAAGCAATAAGACAAAACTTTCATTTTCAAGGAAAGTTTTATTTTTATATGCGCTCGCTTCCAAAACAAAACTAGTCAATTGCATTCTTATTTCTTCCGAACCGAACGAATCGATGGTAAGAGCATTTTTAAATCCGGTAACCGCTGTCTTTAATAAATCAATTTCAGTATTAGACCTAATGGCTGATAATGATTTTATCAATAATCTTCCCTGATTAACAGCCTTGCCATTCACGACAATCCCTAAAATAATAATAGCGGTAAAAACAAATGCAATCAATACATATTGGACAACAAACATTTGTTTTCTAATCAATCGTTTTGAATATAATAAAAATCGTCCTTCATTATCCCCCGCCTCGCTTTCGCAAACCAAAAATCCTAAAATGGCCGCCAAAAGAAAATAACTGACTAATGTATCAAAAACGAAAAAACTTTGAATAAAATACCCCGCCATAAAAGCCCAAAAAACAATAATCTGATTTTCGCTCCAAATATATTTTTTGCGGATTTTATTTAATGCCAACAAAACCGCCACAATTACCAATGAATAACCGGCTAAACCGATAATTCCGGCATCCACGAGCCATTGCAATATCGTATTATGCGTTCTGTCAAACCACAATTCATTCCCGTATAATTTAGAATTATAATTGGCCGCATATGGGATTATGAAATTCCCCTGCCCCCATCCAAAAATAGGCCGTTCAGCAAAACTCTTAAGCGCTATTCCCCATATTATAATGCGGGATTTTGCCGTATTTTCTGAAAAATCAATTAAAGAAAAACGATTGAGCGATGAATTGTTTCGTACAAGATCGCTATTGCGATATATTATCAACAAAAAAGGAATTAAGATGATAAGCACGGTCAAAACGCCCCAAAAAATTTTTTCCTTTTTCTTAATTGATAGCAACATTTTAACGAAAAATGCCACCATAAAAGCGCCTACCATACCAAGAAAAACGCTCCTAACTCCAGTCATGGCAAAAACCGAAAATTCAAAAACAAAAATAGCAAAATAAAAAAATCTTACCCTACGATTATTGAATTTAAAAAAATAAAAAAACGCTAAAAATAAATGTATGAATAAATAAGCCGCGAGATAAATAGGATTTCCCATTGTGGAAAAAACGCGTCCGGAATTTGATGTTTTTAAAATTCCGAGTTCTTCTAAACTAGCGTATCCTGAAACCAAAAAACTGACAAAAATAGAAATGTGAAAAAATATAAACCAATCTTTTTTATTTAAAACCGACGAAGAAATTATAAAAAAAATAAAAAGATGAAAATATAATGCAAGTCCCTCCATTCTTTCGTAATTTGACCAAAAACTTCTATATGGATTAATGCCGAAAATGTCGGCAAGGAAAACAATGAACATAAAAATTGTTGACGCCAATAATAAAATATTTTTTCGCGGAGCGTATTTTTGACTATCTAAAATAAGAAGGGCGATATACGCGCCGAGTATTGCCTCAACGACAATCATAAAGAAAAAATTCTTGCCCGTTATATATGGGAAGGGCAATGACTTTGAAACTATTAATACCAAAAAAGGGATTAAAAAAATCCCTCCCTTAATAAATTTTTGCAAAATATTTTCCAATCGCCATTCGTTCATTTGCCGATGTATTAATTTTTAAAAATTATTAAAAATTTTTATGGGCGTACTCGGATTCGAACCAAGGACCTCGTCATTACCCGCCTGCCAAAGCCGACCCAAAATTTTGGTTTTTGTGGGTGTGTCAGGATTCGAACCTGAGACCTCTTCATTATCAGTGAAGTGCTCTAACCAGCTGAGCTACACACCCAAAATTTTGATTTATTCGGCGGGCAGGTCAGTAACGCGCTCTAACCAACTGAGCTATACGCCCACACATTTTTCATTATACTTTTTTATCATAATTTTTCAATACAAAAGACCCGATTCAACGAGTCTTTTGCGGAATATGCAATTTCTTAAAATTACCATATATATACTTTTATAAGTGCAGGAGTTTGCCCCGCTGTATGCGGGGCGCTTGATTTTATAAATAAAATCAAGATCGGCCAATCGCTTCAATCAATAAGAATGCAAGGCATTCTTATAAACTAAAACTAGTAAAATTGATCCATCCGCAGCTTCCGCTACGGATGCCTTGTTACGACTTAGTCCTTGTTACCGATCCTACCGTCTCCAGTCCTAAAACTGTATTCGGGTATTACCGACTCCCTTGACTTGACGGGCAGTGAGTACAAAACCTGGGAACGTATTCATCGCTGTATAGCTGACCAGCGATTACTAGCGATTCCGGCTTCATGGGGTCGAGTTGCAGACCCCAATCCGAACTGAGAGATGCTTTGATGGGATTAGCTTCGCCTTACGGCTTTGCAACCCATTGTACATCCCATTGTAGCGCGCGTGTTGCCCAGAGCATCTAGGGCCATGCTGATTTGACGTCATCCCCACCTTCCTCCCCCTCCTAAATACATTTTTAAATTTAATGTACTTGGGAGGGGGCAGTTTTCTGCGACACATATAACGCAGGATAGGGGTTGCGTTCGTTACCTAACTTAATAGAACACCTCACGGCACGAACTGACGACAACCATGCAGCACCTGTCCACAATGTCCTTGAAGAGGTCCCAAATTTCTTTGGGATTTCATTGTGGCGTCTTGCCCTGGTAAGGTTCTTCGTTCAGAATCGAATTAAACCGCACGCTCCACCGCTTGTGCAAGCTCCCGTCTATTCCTTTGAGTTTTAGCCTTGCGGCCGTACTTCCCAGGCGGGATACT
>JBBTRL010000091.1:0-19235 GCA_038065195.1 Patescibacteria group bacterium | reverse complement strand
TGGGACATCCTCGTTAACAGCGAGGCGCTCTACCAACTGAGCTACCGCGGAATGTTTAGTTTTTACGAAACGGATAAATCTCCCCCCGCGACAAATCGCAATAAATTATTGAACTAAAATATTTCTCCAAACCTCTCAATATCTTTTTTATCGCCAATAACAACCAAAATATCTCCAGCAACAACCGTATAATCAGCATACGGGATTTGCTTGCTTTCGCATATTTCACTTATTCCTTCTTTATTTTTTTCCGCTTTGCATTTCTTGATTATAACCAAACTGACATTATATGTTTTTTCTATACTTAAAGAAGATAATTTTTTACCAATAAAATTATGCCCCCCCTTAACTTCAATTTCCGCTAAATCAAAATCACCGCCCAATTCAAAGTATTCGCGAATACTTGGCCGCATCATACTGTTGGCAACCCTTATCGCCATATCTTCTTCCGGGAACACTACGCGCGTCGCGCCCACTTGCTCTAAAATCCGCGCGTGAAGACGACTTTTGGCGCGCGCCACTATTTCTTTAACTCCCAAATCATGAAGAATTTTGGTAATCAAAATACTTGATTCTACTTCCGTGCCCAACGCCACTATAACCGCATCCGCGTCTTTCACTCCGCTCGCCTCCAAAGCGTTTTTATCTAAAGTGTCAATCTGCATCTCCTCAACGGTAAAATCTTTTAATTTTTCTATAATACCGCGATTTCTATCTAAAGCTAAAACCGACATACCCTTTTCGGCAAGCTCTTCAACGATTTTATAACCAAACTTCCCTATGCCTATAACGGCAATTTGTCTTTTCATAAATATTTTATTTTTTAATTAAAACATTAAAATACTATTAATAAAATAAACTAACCGACTACCACTCTTTCGTGCGGATATTTAATTATGGCGTTCTCTGTTTCTCGCACCGTAATAAGAATAATGGCGAGGGGACCAATCCTACCAATAAACATTAATATAATGATAAACATTTTACCAAAAAAGGTCAAATGAGGCGTTATCCCCATAGAAAGTCCGACTGTGCCAAAAGCGGAAATCGCCTCAAATAAAATTTCACGAAAACTGCCATTTTCCGTATATAACAATAAAATTAAAAAGGGAAATAAAACGCTAATGGCAAAAAAGAAAACAGCAACTGCCGAAAAAATATTACCCAATGTCAATGTCCGTCCAAAAATAGAAACTTCTTTGCGACGCCTAATGAAAGAAATCACCAAAATAAAAAGTATCGCGACCGTAGTCACTTTTACGCCTCCAGCCGTTGAACCGGCGCCACCGCCGATAAACATAAGCGCCATAAGCAATAAATAACTCGGTGAAGAAAGCGCGCCGATATTAACCGTATTAAAACCGGCTGTTCTGGCGGTTATGGACTGAAAGAAAGAACTGATTATCGGATGCGCGCTGAAATCAGGATTATTTTTTTCAAAAATAAAAAATCCCACCGCGCCGATAATAATTAAAATTGCCGTAGCCACAATCATTATCTTTGTATGAATATGAAAATACCGAAAACCATAATTATGCCGAACGATACCCCAAAAACATTTTTTAAAATCAACTAACACCATAAAACCTAATCCGCCCAACACTATCAACGACATTATGACAATATTTAAAACCACATCGCCGTTAAAAGAAGTAAGATTGTCTGAAAATAAAGAAAATCCGGCATTACCGAAAGCGCTCACGGCATGAAATATGGAATAAAAGGCTTTGTCCTGCCAGCTGAATTGCGAAAGATCCCAAAAAAAGAACAAAATAAAAGCCCCAATAATTTCAATAATAAAAGTGGAAATAACAATAAATTTGATAATCCTTACCGATTCAGTCATAAAATCCATATCTAAAATTCTGCGTAAAGCCGCCTGATAACCTATGCGCATTTTTCTATGTAATATCAATACAAAAAATGCCGCAGCCGTCATAATACCCAATGCCCCAACCTGAATAAGCCCTAAAATAACGATTTGTCCAAAAAATGTAAAATCGGTTCCCGTATCCAAAACCGTCAATCCGGTCACGCACACGGCTGAAACCGCCGTAAATAAAGCGTCCATAAAGGAAATATCGCCGGATACGGTCGCTTGTGGCAACAACAAAAGTCCGGTTCCAATAAAAATAATGCCCGCAAAAGTTACCGCTAAAGCTAAGCCCGGTTTATGAATAAAGTATAAAATTAATTTAGAAAACATTTTTGAAATCATTGATATTTTATTAAAAAAATTTCACCCATCTTAATATCCTTTTAATTTTTTCAAACCATCGTGCTGTCTGATTTTTTCAAGAGCCTTCGCTTCAATCTGCCTGATCCGTTCGCGCGTTACGCCAAAAACCTGACCAACTTCTTCCAAGGTATGGGTAATGTTATCGTCCAATCCAAAACGCATTTTCAATATTCTTTGCTCGCGCGGAGTTAAATCAATCAAAATCGTCGCTATTTGATCTTTAAGCAACCGCCGCGCCGACGATTGAGAAGATATCAATGTCTTCTCGTCTTCAATAAATTCCCCCAAAACACTGTCTTCGTCGCCTTCGCCAACCGGCATTTCCAAAGACACGGTTTCTTGCGAGATTTTCATAATATGACGAACCTTGTCTAATTCAATGCCCATTTCCGCCGCCACTTCTTCCGGAAGCGGTTCTCTGCCCAAATCCTGCAAAAGACGGCGTTTAATTTGAGTATAACGCGAAATTGTCTCCACCATATGCACTGGGATTCTGATAGTGCGCGCATGATCCGCCAACGCCCTCGTAATTGCCTGCCGTATCCACCAAGTCGCGTAAGTGGAAAATTTATAACCCTTCTTGTAATCAAACTTTTCTACGGCCTTAAAGAGACCCAAATTACCTTCCTGTATTAAATCAAGGAAGGTAAGATTCGGACTGCGACCTATATATTTCTTAGCGATACTGACAACGAGCCGCAAATTGGCTTGGGTTAATTTTTGCCTTGACTCCTCGCTTCCCTGCTCAATACCCTTTGCCAACTCAACTTCTTCACTGAACTTTAATAATGGCACCCTGCCAATCTCCTGTAAATACATCTGAACAGAATCAATTGGAGTGGAATTCACAAGACGCATTCCGGAAAAATCCGATCGATCATTCTTTTTATCCGCTTTTATTTTCTTTGTTTCAAATTTTGATTTTCGCGTTTTTTTACCGTTTTTTTTATCATCTTCCTCCTGCGGCAAAGATAATAATTCTTGACCGGATTTAATCTCAATATTGAAAGCGGCGAGTTTACCATATAATTCTTCCACAAGACTGATATTCTCCTCAATATTGGGAATTACATTCAAAATTTCGTCTTCGGTTACAAAGCCTCTAATCTTCCCTCTTTCAATGAATGCGTTTATATTCGCTTCGCCGAAAATATTTTTTTTACGCCTTTTTGCTTCAATTTTCATGAATTCTTTGCTAATTTTACCTCCCTTTTTCTTTTTTATTAATATTCCGAATCGGCTAATCGCGCGATTTTTAATCACTTTTTTTTCACCGGCTTTTTTTATTTTATTTTTGTTTTTTTTCACCCCATTGGAAGTCTGTTTTATATTAGTATAAAACTAATTTTAAACAGACTTTTGTTTATTGACCGTGCCACCGTCATTACAATGCAACTCTTTGGCTATTTTATTAAATTCTTCTTTTAAAATTTTTACCACTTCCCGATTCTTGTCTAATTCGGCTTTTTTTATATCTCGCGCCAAACTGTTTAAATCCGCTTTGGTTTTTCTAAACTGAATTTTTTTTATCAAAAAATCAATATCGTTTTTAATTAAAGTTTCATCCTCCCATCGTTTTTCAACAATAAAAATCAACTTTTTTACAAAATTACTGTTTTCACCGGACAATTTCGCGTAAAAATCGCCAATTTTTTTTTCATTCCTCGCGATATTCAAAAAACAATCATATATTTCACAAAGACGCGTATCAGAAAATGATAAATTTTTCAAAGAGTCCAAATCACGATATCCGGCTTCATAATATTTAACGACAAGACCGATTAAATTTTCTCCCGCCATATCGCGCGTTTCAGAAATTTGTTTTTTTTCTCCGCCGTCGCCATAATACCCCGCTTTCTTTATCTTCATACCATTTAATGCCTCAATTAAAAATTCTTCCTTAATATTCAAATGCTCCGCTAAAACGCGCAACCAATGATACTGCTCCACTCTATTCTGCACCTTTTTTATGACAGGAAGCAAGACTTGCGTTATTTTGCGTTTGTTTTCCGCGGAATCAGCCGAATATTTTGAAAAAATATCGCCAAAATAAAAATCCACCACACCCTGCGACGAATCTATCATTGCCTGCCATTTCAACGCCCCGTCTTTTTCTTTCAATATATCCGCCGGATCTTTAGCGCCTTTTATGGTAATAATTTTAACATTTAATCCGCCTTTCATAGCAAGATCAATGCTTCTTTTGGCGGCTAAATTGCCAGCCTCGTCATTATCAAACGCGATCATTAAATTTTCCGTATATCGCTTAATTATGCCAATTTGCGTTTCCGTAAGCGCCGTTCCGGACACGGCAACGGCATTTTCCATTCCTGCCTGATGCGACATTATCAAATCCATATTTCCTTCAACTAAAATGCAAGAATTTTTTTTGCGTAAAGCCAATTTCGCCTTATCCAAACCGTAAAGAATCCTGCTTTTATTATAAATAACCGTTTCCGGAGAATTTACATATTTCCCCTGTTTCTCCAATTCTTCTTTTGTAAATAACGAATCAAAAACACGCCCCGTAAATCCTGCCACGCGCCCCTGAATATCAGTAATCGGAAACATAATTCGTCCGCGGAAACGATCATGATATTCATTATTTATCTTTGAATTTATTATTTGCGATTTTATAATCAATCCCGCTTCCGCCGTATCGCCATTTCTATATCCTTTACTATCTAAAAATGATTGCAAACTGCGCCATTCTTTCGGCGCGTATCCTAACTGAAAATTTTCAATCGTTTCTTTCTTAAGCCCGCGACCATATAAATATTCTACTATTTTTTTGCTTATCGGCGTCTCGCCCCAAAGCTGCTTTTTAAAAAATTTCGCCGCCCATTCATTGATTTCATAAATAGTTTCTTTTTTATTTTTTTCTTTCGCGTAATCACCGGACGGTTGTCGTTGTAATTTCACGCCGGCTCTTTCCGCTAAAATCTTCAATGCCTCTTTAAATTCCAATCCGTCAATTTTCATTAAAAACCCGAATATGTCGCCGCCCTCGGAACATCCGAAACAATGCCAAATTTGCTTGTCCGACGATACCATAAACGACGGTGTTTTTTCATTATGAAAAGGACAACACGCTTTCCAATTAGCGCCTGATTTTTCAAGACGCAAATAACCCCGAATAACATCGGCGATGTCCAAACGCGATTTAATTTCTTCAAGATCGGTTAACATATTTTCAAATACCTTTACCGAATATTTTTTAAATTATCCGGCTTTCCTATATACTCAATACTCATTATTGTTTTCCGCCGCCGCTAAACGCCTTATAACTTTCGGCCATTTTCGCAACGGTTCTTTTTGCATCAATGCCATAATTTGTTCTTTTGAATATTTTTTGTCCATCAATAATTTAAGCGAATTAACGGCTTCCGTAATAATATTCTTATACTCCTTGACAAAAACATCGTTAGCGACTGACTTTATCAATGGCCCGAACTTCTTTCCGATTATATTTGTAATATCCGTAAATATATATTTACGGATAACATCACGATCTCCGGAATAATAATCATATATTCCTCCGTCTTTTTCCGAAGCGATTAAATCCAAAATCATTTCTCTTAAATCATAATCGTCATTATAATTCTCCGCAAAATAAGCAATAATTTCACCTTTTGCCAAATTTTCAAAATCTCTTCTGATATAAGAAAAATATTGTCCGATAACTAATTTTCTTTCATTATCATTCTCCGCCATCTTTAAACGCATCAAAATTTTAGCCATTTCGTTATAATTTTCCGGCATATTTTTGAATTCTTTTTCAAATAAAAAATTTATAATATGCCGCTCTTCGTGAATAAAAATATTTTTACTATCTTCAATGAAATCATTGTCCTTATCAACCGATTCAACCGCGACTAACCCCCTTAACATTGGTACCCGAAACTCTTCAATTACAAATCCGTCAGAACTTTCACTTTCTTCAATTTCTTTTTTAGTCGGAGATCGCCTCTCTAAAAACGCCGATGAATGCAAATAAGCAAAATCCTTTTTATTATACACTCTGAAAAGAATGAAAATCGGTCCTTCCAAAACCTCTATTTTCCCCAACGGCTTTCTGCCAAAAAAATCTTCAAAAAGTTCAATATTATCGGGAAATTGTTTTCTTATTTCCTTAATAAATCTATGCTTTGCCACATATTTTTCCAAAACCGATTTTGCCAATTCTTTTTGTTTTTTCGTAAAACCAAATAATTCCGCGGGTTTAACAATGTAATCATATAATTCATCCGATGAAGCATCCGGATTTTTCCTGATGGTTTTGATGATTATTTCTTGAGCGATCGCCAAACCCTCCCTTTGATAAGCCCATTTATTTTTAAATTCTATAATCGCTTTTCTCTTGTTTTCGCGCGGCAATTTTTTTATTTTTTCAACCTCTTTTTCCGGATCAAAAACTTCACCGTTAGTAATCGGCGGTTGATTATCGCTTGCTTCTATTTTTTTATTAAAATATTCCGGATTTTCCATATTATTTTTTACAACTTAATTTTCCGCGCTTAAATCCTGCAAAGCCCTTTCATATGTTTCCAGCGCAAAATCAATATCGCTTTTTGTCGGTTCATATTCAGAATTATGAACTATGTCATTTCTTATTTTATGCGCCTGCCAAATTTGGTCAAGATTGGCGATTTTTTTAGAATCTACTTTTTTTAACCGATCGCCCATACTTTCGCCTCCATATCCTAATCGTTTTAATAAATCGTCTAAAAATTTATCCGCCTCAATAATTGCCAACTTCCAATCGCCGGCCTTCAACGATTTGGATTTTCCCGCGATTATAGACCATTTTTTCGCCAATCCTTCTTTATCAACAACGATTTTTGACGCTTTTGACGGTAAGCTTGGTTTACTTTGCGGCACCTTTAATTTTATTATTAAAATAAAAATAAACACAAAAAATAACAAAGAAAAGGCGGCTACTACGCTTTTAAATATAAAAAACGAATTCGTAAACGCCGGCGAATTAAAAAAATCGTCTATCACGGACAAAATAGAAGCTGTTTGCGATTTATAATCCATACTGAATAATTTTTCGTAAAATTCTTCCATACTATTATTACTTTTATGCCAATAATTCAATAATTTTCCCCAACGCGAATATTTTATCTTCGCCACTCCAAGAACCAATTACTTGTAAACCAACCGACATCTTATCAACAATGCCACAAGGAACGGACATAGCCGGAACACCGGCGAGATTGGAAGCAACGGTAAAAATATCAGAAAGGTACATTCGCATCGGATCTTTCGCTTTTTCTCCTATCTTAAAAGCGACATTCGGGGTAGTCGGCGCAATAAGAAAATCAACTTCTTTAAAAACATTTTGAAAATCTTCCTTGATTAAAAAAGAAACATTTCTTGCTTTTTGATAATAATCATCAAAATGTCCTTCCGACAAAACATAACTTCCCAGCATTATTCTCCGCCGCGCTTCAAGACCCAAATATTTTCCCCGCGTATTAAGATAAAAATCCAATAAAGATTTATTTTCGGCAGAGGCGGATTTTCCATAACGAATACCGTCATAACGCGCCAAATTGGCGCTTACCTCCGCCGGCATTAAAATATAATAAACAGCCAAGGCGTATTGGATATGAGGCAAACTGACTTCTTTAATTTCTATATTTTTGTTTTTACCAAGTTTATCTATGGCTTTTCGCACGCATTCTTCAACACTTTTATCCATTCCTTCTATAAAATATTCTTTTGGCACGCCTATTTTAAATTTTCCCGCCGAAAGCGAACCGGACTCGGGCTGGAAATTTTGTATTTTGTATTCTAAACTAGTTGCGTCAAATTTATCTTTTCCTTTTATCGCGTTAAATACGATTTCCGCATCCTCAACAGTTTTAGCAATGGGCCCAATAACATCCAAAGAAGACGCCGTAGCGATAAGACCATAGCGACTCACCGAACCGTAAGTCGGCTTAAGCCCGACTACTCCGCAAAACGCCGCCGGTTGCCTAACCGATCCTCCGGTATCGGAACCCAACGAAAAAATACATTCATCCGCCGCCACTGCCGCGGCCGAACCGCCGCTTGAACCGCCGGGCACCCGCGTTAAGTCGCAAGGATTCTTGGTTAGACCGAAAGCAGAATTTTCCGTTGAAGAACCCATAGCAAACTCATCCAAATTAGTCTTGCCCAATACAACAACGCCCTTCTCTTTAATTTTTTTTACAACGGTGGCATCGTAAGAAGCGACATAATTTTTCAAAATCATTGATCCGGCTGTGCATTTTATATTTTTTATTAAAATGTTATCTTTCACCGCGCAAGGAATGCCTTCCAACAATCCGATATCTTCTTTTTTCGCTATTTTATCATCAGTTTTTTTTGCCTGTTCCATCGCCAATTCTTCGGTAATTTCTAAAAATGCGTGAATATCGCTATCTTTTTTCTTTATTACATTCAAAAAATGCCGAGTAAGTTCGGTAGATGAAACCTTTTTGCTAACCAGCAAATAATGCGCTTTTTTTATTGTAAGAGCCATTAAATCGTTTTTCAAAATAAAATATTTATTGCATTACCCTTTTGGTTTTTACATACCCGTTTTTTGTTTCCGGCGCCACGATCGTTAAATTGCATACCGACTCCGACAAACCAACGCCAATATCGTCTTCGCGAAAAATATCAAAATTGCCCGCCGAATCGGCGAATCCGACTTCAATGCCGCTATCCGCTTTTTTCAATCGCGAAACATAATCCAAAACAGAAGAAATACTGCGCGAAAATTCCCCTTCTTCTTTGGACTCTATGTTAATCCGTGAAAGATTCGCTATATGTTTAATGTCAGCCTTGGATAACATTTTTAGTTTTTAATTAATTTCTTTCCGCCCGAGGCGGACCAGCCTGCCTGCCAGCGGGCATGGCCTTGGGCTGGAAATTTTAGTTTTTAATTATTTTTTTAAACTCCTGTTCGTTTATAATTTTAACTCCCAATTCCTTCGCTTTTTCATATTTTGTCCCGGGATTCTCTCCTGCCACGACATAATCGGTTTTTTCACTTACGAATGAACTCACATTTCCGCCAAACGATCTTATTAAATTTTTCGCTTCTTCGCGAGTAAAAGAAGAAAGCTCGCCGGTTAAAATAAATGTCTTCCCTAATAATTTTTTAATTTTTACGGCGAATAATTTCAGTGTTTCAATAATAATACCCGATTCCGCCAATCTATTCAATGATTTTCTGTTATGATTGTCCAAAAACCAATCAATAATACTTTTAGCGGAAATCGGTCCGATATCCTTAATCGCAAGCCAACCGTCAATCGTCATTTTATCAGCCGCTTTTAGTAAATCGCCGGGATTTTTAATAATATTATTTTTTTGAAAAATTTGAGCAATATCATAAACGGTTTGTTCTCCAATATGATGTATTCCCAAAGAAAATAAAAATTTAGGAAGAGGAATTATTTTGCTCTTATTTATGGCTTCCAATAAATTAGACGCTGATTTTTCAGCAAATCTTTCCATAGGCGCTAAATCGCTTTTCGTCAATTTAAAAATGTCAGCGGCGTCAGAAATCAACCCCTTGTCAATTAATTGACCGACGATTTTTTCGCCAAGACCGTCAATATTAAAAGCTTTTTTAGAAACAAAATGAATAATCTTCTCTTTTTCTACGGCAAAACATTTTTTATTTTGGCAATAATGACCGGCTTCGCCTTTTTTTCTTATAACATCCAATCCGCAAGCCGGACATTTTCTCGGCATATTGAATTCTTTTGCTCCTTTTGGCCGCAATCTTGTTAAAATTTCAACTATCTCCGGAATCACATCGCCCGCCCTTTGCACGATTACCGTATCACCTATTCTTATATTTTTTTTTCTAATCTCGTCTTCATTATGCAAAGTGGCGCGAGAAACAATTGTCCCGCCGATATTTACCGGTCTGATGCAAGCCACCGGCGTAAGAACACCCGTTCTGCCAACTTGTATTATTATATCGTCAACTATTGAAACAGACTGTTCGGCCGGAAATTTAAAAGCGATTGCTCCTCTCGGCGCTTTTCCAATAAAACCCAAACGAGAAAATAAATCATTGGAATTTACCGAAACAACTATCCCGTCTATTTGGCAAGGCAATTTATCCCGTATTTTTTTTATATAACTCCAAAACTCAACAATTTCTTCAAGGCTTTTGCATTTTTTAGCATATTTATCAATCTTAAATCCAAAATTCTTTAATTCAGAATGTTTTTCCTCATGAGTTTTCGCGTCCGTATCGCCGACAATATCATACGCCAAAAAACTCAAATCGCGCGCCGCCGCAATTTTTGGATTCAATTGCCTAATACTGCCGGCGGCCAAATTCCTGGGATTAGCGTATAATGGTAATTTATTTTTCCGCTGATCTTCATTGATTTTATCAAAAGATTTTTTTGCCATAAAAACCTCGCCGCGTATCGCTATTTGCCGTGGATGCCGCGGACGGGGCGCGGGCAATTTTAGCCGCTACCCGTCCGCGGCAAACAATTTCAACGGTATCGCTTCTATTGTTTTCAAATTCTGCGTCACATTCTCGCCAATAATCCCGTCTCCCCTAGTGGAACCAAGATTAAAAAATCCATTATCATAAATCAATTCAATGGCAAATCCGTCAATTTTAAGTTCCGCGAAATAACCATATCTTTCTATTTCTTTACTGAAATCCGGCGTTATTTTTCGTATCCTTTCCTCCCATTCCTTTATTTCTTCAAAAGAAAAAACATCATTTAACGAAAGCATAGGAATTCTATGCTTTACTTTTTCAAATTTATCCAACGCTTTTCCGCCGACTCTTTGTGTCGGCGAATCCGGCGTTATTAGATCGGGAAATTCCTTTTCCAATATATCCAATTCGTGTTTTAAAGAGTCCAAAGCGGCGTCGGAAATTTCCTGCTTATCCAAAATATGGTAAAGATAACGGTGGCGGTTTATTTCTTTTTTCAGCTTATCTATTCTATTTTTAACCTTCTTTTTGTTCATAAGTTAATTTCTACCGCCCGTCTTGTGTCCTTAAACATGCCGATTGATTTTACGCTCGCAACATCAAGTCCCGCATAAGTTAAGTCAAGACAATAAAAACCGTCACCAACAGCGACCTTATCGTAGTTGTCGCAAAACACTCCGACAATTGCGCCAATTGCGCTTCCCGTAAGATCAATCTGCAATTCGTTTAGAGCATATTCAATGCCGCTGTCAGCGGCTTGATACGCCACAACGGATTCAAAAACATCATACGCCAATTGAATTTCAACCAATCTTACCGTCGCCATACCAACCGATATGATAAAAATAATAGAAAGAATGATAAAGCTTAGCAATAAACCGACCGCGCCTTTTTCACGGCGATTATCCGACAAAAAATATTTGAAAAAAATAGATTTTAACATAAAAAAATTAATTAACATAATCCCGCGACGAAACTGTTGTTTGTAAAATAATGGGTTTGGACGAAGCGGTATTTCCTTTAATTTTCATAGAGATGGTCATCATTTTGTGATTCCCTGTATTTATCTTGAACGATAAATCCTCCACGACCACATCATTGGAATTAAGAGGGAAAGTATTGGAATCTATTACCGCTACCGCGGAACAGCTTGAATGCTCTTCATCTACGATTAAAACGCTGCGACGATAAATCATTCCACTATCTATATGATACCGCGCGAAAAACGCTCCGGTTGCCGAAGTGCCGGAAGCGCTGAAACAAAACCGCTTGCCGTTTTCAACAACTTTATAATTATAACCAGTTCTCATTTCCCGAGTCATTGATTCAAAAATCGCCCTTGCGTTATCTTCAACATTCTGCATTTCGGAACTTTCACGATGAACGCGCAAAGCGGAAACCGCCACTTGCGTGACCCCGACAATAATAAGACTGAAAACCGACAAAGCAACGATAAGTTCTATAATCGTATATCCATTGTAAATAAAATATTTTTTGATAAAACGCATTTTATAATAAACTCATTGCCAATTATATAAAAAAGCTGTAACCGCCAAATCATAATCTACTCCCCTGTATTGCCACACAATTTCCGATATAACTTGTTTTTGTTCTCCGGAAACCGAACTTACGCTTATATGGCGCTTAAATATCGTATTTTTATCCACACCGGAAGAATAATTATAGAAATTATTTTCCAATTTTAAATATGGATCGCCACCTTCCATTGTCTCGTCCGCCAAAACATTCATAGTGTAGTCCATCTCGCAATTCACGCAATCGAGCAAATCTTCATCCCAATCATTGCCGTTTTTCCAGTTGCCATCTCTTACATTGCGTACAATTTCTATACCCTCTTGCGCCAGATACGAAGCGATCAACTTATTCTGACTCAAATATACACTTTGCGTGCTTTTGGAAATCAAAGCTAAAGAACCGACAACCATTGCCGCTAAAATTGATACAGAAATAATTGTTTCCAATAAAGTAAAACCCTTCATTAAAAATTATCACCCTTCGGGTGACCACCCGTAGGGTGGGAAATTCCTACCCTTCGGGCGACCACCCGTAGGGTGGGAAATTAGAAATTTACTCTATATCTATCCTGCCATTTCCCCATATATTTATCAGTTTACATTTATCTTCAACGCATAATGTGATAATAGATTTAAGACTATGATCAAAAAATCCGTTTATATATGTAACGGGGTCTGGCGGAAAAAAAAGAATATCTGAAAAAGAATTTTTAAATTTCATGTTCGGCTGTTCTATATTTATGGTTTCCACGGCTTCGCCTTCATCAAATGTCTTGTTAGCCGAAACGCAATCATCGGTAAATAAAAAATAAGTATCGGAATCTAAATAATGGATACCGTACCCGCAAGATACGGAACCGCCGAATTGCGTCGAAGCGGTAGCGGCTAAATTCTGCGCCCTCCTTACATCCAACGCGATTTTCTGCACGGTCCGGTTAAGCGCCGATGAATTTCTTAAATCGCCATAACTGGCAACGGTAATAGCGCTTATTAAACCAATAATAAATATAGAGACAATAGCCTCAACCAATGTAAACCCCGTTAGAAGTCTGACAACGATTATTGATTTTGGTTTGTATGAAGGCGAAGCCGCTTCGCTCTTGCGAAATAATTTACCAATGTTCATAGTTGGACTTTCTAATGGGGTAAACCCCGTTAGAAATTTTTATTGCAAATTTTGCTCAAACTTCAATTCCACCGCGTCTCCGGCCATTACCTCTATTTCATCCGGCGAATTTTTCATCAAAGATCCATTCATATACAAATTCCAAACCTTGCCGTTATTGGAAAAACCGTCAATCGCGGCAAGTGTTTTAATGTTTTTATCAAAATTATATTTAAAACCATTATTCGTTGAAGAAAATTTCAAAGCGTCCAAAACGGTCATATTTTCAACCACATCGCCGACAAACATTCTCTGCTTATTATCGCCAAAATCAATAAGCAAACTCGCTTCCGATCCGCTAATAATTTCTTGCTCCGGCGCTTTACTTTCCGGCGCGAAACCGAAATAAATAATAAACACGGCCACGATTATGGAAACGCCCGATATTATAAGCCAATATAATTTATTCATACAAATTATTGATGCAAATATACTAATGATACAAATAAGATAATGTTAGTATTATTAGTATAAATTCGTATATTAGCATCGCGATTTCATAATAAAAAATTTAGATACCAATTAATGATTATTTTCCCGAAAAATAAAGAAAAAATCGTTCCTCCAACCAGGAAAGGACCAAATTGTATTTGCGATTTTAAATTTTTCTTCTTAAACAACATAAGACCCACTCCTATTATAGCACCTGATGTAAAAGCCGTAAACAAAGCCAAAAGAATATTTGGAAAACCCAAAACAAGACCCATTAAAAAAGCAAACTTGACATCGCCGAAACCCATCCAACGACCCCTTGATAATATTATGAGCAGAAAAAAGAATCCGGCGGCACCAAAAGCGGCGAGTAGATAATTGATGTCTATAATTTCCCACCCTTCGAGTGGTCGCCCGAAGGGCGATAATTTCAAATTTTTAATTTCTCCGCCTACGGCGGATCCGCCATAGGCGGATAAATAAATTTCAAATGTCAAATTCCAAATCAACGAAACCGCGATTGCGGGCAGAACTATTCTATCTGGAATAATGTAATATTTAAGATCGTAAACGAAGATAATAATTAAAACGCTGGCAATGTAAAACCAGTAAGATAAATCGAAAATTAACGCTATTGGAAATTCATTGAAAATTGTCAACCCGCCGGCTGATCCGCCCGCGAGCGAAAAAATTGATTGTCCATTAAAAACAAAAAAATGAAAAATTGCCGAAAACAATATCCCTGTCGCCAATTCTACCAACGGATATTGGATGGAAATTTTTTGGCGGCAATAACGGCACTTGCCTTTCAATAAAATAAAACTAAAAAGTGGCGCGAGATCGTACCATGACAAAATATGCTTGCATTTTGGACAAAAAGAACGACCGCGGAATACTGATTTTCCCGCTTCCAGACGATAAATAACGGCATTCAAAAAACTGCCGATAATAAGACCAAAAAGAAAAACAAAAATCAAATAAAACATATTTTACATAATTATCCAGCCTCCACATTCTCATTATATACCATCTAAATACCAAGGACAATTCATCTGTTTTATCTCCATTAAAAGGCGTTTCTACTTAAAGAAAACGCCTTTTCAATAACTGCAATTTCTCTGAAATTTTTACGGAGTTACGCAATAATATCCTAAACCGGCAACAACCGTTCCGCATTGAGCCGCGGCTACCGGCGGATCACCGGCATCCAAAGTGCATGATACAGCTCCCGCTCTAATGTCGCTAATACTAGTGGACATTAAACCCTGACCGGCAACTTGCGTCGCTTCCAATCTAGCGCCTATCCAATAATTAGTCGCGAGGGTATCAGCCGCGCAATACGCATAAGCTCCATTTGATGATGGATCTTTAGGTACTGCGGCTATATCGCCTCCGGTTGCCATCGCGTCCAATGACGCAGGGTAATTTCCAACCCTGTCATAAAAAATTTCTGTGCCAAGTTGTAATTGACGCAAATCGCTTACTCTTCGCGTATTTCTCGCTTTTGATCTCGCGGAATTCAAGGAAACCAAAACAATAGTGGCTAAAATTCCGATGATGGCGATTACCACCAAAAGTTCAATCAATGTAAAACCGCGTTGACCTGTTTTTTTGTTAAAAAATTGTAACATTATTAATTCTAAAACTTATCCGCCTGCGACGAATCTCCCGTAGGGAGAAAACTTACCGTCGCATACTTCATGTTTTAGATTTTAGATTTTAGATTTTAGATTTCCCGCCCGAGGTCGTTCAGACTCTAAAGAATCTTCAGGCTCGATGAGCGGGTCAGCCTTGGGCTGATATGTTTTATGTTTTTGCCAATATATCGACCGAACAGGCAATGCATTTATTATATCACTAAATATTTTTTGTGCCATAAATTTATGTGGATAAGTGCCAATTTTGTTAAATTTTGGAGCAACCCTTTATTGAGCGAACAAAATTTTACTACAAAATCGAGTACCCCGCCCATATTCCAATTATGTATTTTGGTATGCGATAACTTAAAAGCGAAGCGGCTTCGCCTCTATATAATAAATATTAAATATTCGTTGCTGGAATATGGGCGGGGTAAAGGTTTTCTATCTAAATTTTCTGCTCCCGCTTTCAGCGGGATTGAAAATTTAGAGAAAGCCCTTTAAAAACCGCTCGCTATATTATAAATGGGCATTAAAATGGACACTACTAAAAGGCCAACGCCAATACCAAGCACCACAATTAAAATCGGTTCAATGAGCTGAGTTAGATTATTGGTTATTGTTTCCACTTCTTTTTGATAAAATCTGGAAACACTTTCCAAAACTTGCGCCAATTTTCCGGTCTTTTCTCCCGTAGCGGACATCTGGGAAACAAACTGCGGAAAAGCCGCGGGATATCGGCTTAAAACATCGGAAACATTGCCTCCCCCTTTAATTTCGTCAATTGCCATATTTATAATTTTTTTATAAACAATATTGCCAACGACATCGCCCGTAACCTGCAAAGACTGTATGATTGGCAAGCCACCCTTTATTAATGTGCTTAAATTTTCACTGAATCGCGATAAATAAACTTCACGCAAAAGATTGCCAATAATCGGTATTTTCAAAATAAGAATATCTCTCATTTCTTTGCCTTCCGGAGTTTTTAAATAACGCCACAAAAATACGCCAATAGCCGTAGGAATAAGTAATAAAATAAGAATCCAATCTTTTATAAAATGACTGGAACCAATCAATACTTTTGTTAAAAACGGCAATTCCTGATTAGTTTCCTCTAAAACGGCGGTAAGTTGAGGCACCACGAAAATCATCATTGAAATCGCCGCCAATATAAAAGCCGCAATAATAAATATCGGATACATCATCGCGCTTTTAATCTTTGAAGTGAGATAATATTCTTGTTCGGAATGATCTGCAAGATAAGAAAAAACGCTTTGAATTTTACCGGATGCTTCTCCAGAGGCTATCATACTTATAAAAAAATCAGAAAAAACTGTTTTATGCGCCGAAAATGCTTTTGACAACGACGCTCCACCTTCAATATCACTCAATACTTCCAAAAGTATTTTCTTGAAAAATGCTTTTTCTGTTTGCTTTATCAATACGCGGAAAGATTCAACAACCGGAACCTGTGCCTCAAAAAGAATCGCCAATTGACGAGAAAAAATAACAATATCCTTATTTTTAACGCCACCTAAAAAAGCGATTTCGCGCGAAAAAAACGATTCTCGTCTTTTTGAATCCAAGGAAACGATAATTAAACCGTGTCTTTGCAAAATACTGACGGCGGCATCTTGACTGGCCGCTTCAACTGTGCCACTTTGTAAAATTCCATCCGGTGTTCTGGCCTTATAATTAAAATTCAAAATCGTCCATGCGCCAACAAATTATAAATATTCTTGCGCCAATTTATTAAAGCAAAAATACAAAATAATGTGTTTGCGTAATCTTTATAAAATAAAATTTCTTAACTCCTGTAAATTCAACGAATAAAGTTCCGCGTTATTTATGGAAATTTTTTGCGCCCTGACAAGCTCTGCTAATGCCCTATTCAAAGAAATCATTCCCTCTTCCATATGAGTATCAATCACCAAATCAATTTGATGAATTTTATCTTCTCTAATCAGATTTCTAACGGCATGATTGGCAATCATCACTTCAACCGCGGGAATTCTTCCGCCATCCAATCTTGGAACCAATCTTTGCGAAATAACTCCCAAAAGAGTATTGGCAACCTGAGACCTGATTTGACCTTGACCGGATGCGGGAAAAGAATCAATAATCCTGTCTATTGTCTGCGCGGCATTATTGGTATGCAAAGTTGCTAAAACCAAGTGCCCAGTCTCG
Source organism: Patescibacteria group bacterium (assembly GCA_038065195.1). Taxonomy (GTDB): domain Bacteria; phylum Patescibacteriota; class Minisyncoccia; order GWA2-38-13b; family GWA2-38-13b; genus GWA2-38-13b. The sequence continues at coordinate 1,582 of JBBTRL010000091.1, read as the reverse complement.
GCCGCCGTAACGGCAGTTGAAATAGTTTCCGCATCGCGCATTTCTCCAACCATAATAACATCAACATCTTGGCGAAATACGGAACGCAATGCTCGGCTAAAATCGTTCGTATCTAAACCAACCTCGCGCTGATCAATAATAGAACGATCTTGCGTAAACAAATATTCAATCGGATCTTCAATTGTAATAATATGCTTGTTTTTTTCGTGATTTATCTTATCTACAAGAGAGGCTAATGTTGTGGATTTTCCGTGCCCGGTAGGACCAGTGATCAATAAAAAACCCTGATTATGATTGGCAAATTCGTTCAAAATCGGTGGCAAATTCAACTCTTCAATTGTTTTTATTTCCGCCGGAATCAATCGCAAAGCCGCGCTGACAAAACCTCTTTGATAAAAAACATTAATGCGAAATCTAGCTTTATTCCTGAAAGAATAAGCGAAATCCAATTCCTTATTATCTAAAAATAACTCTTTTTGTCGTTTGGTAAGTAAAGCCGAAATAAGATTTTCCGTATATTCCGGATCCAATATTTCTCTTTGCGCCAATGGAATCAATTGACCGTCAATTCTTAACGTCGGATATCTGCCAACCGAAATATGGAGATCAGAAGCGTTTTCTTTTAAAACGATAGCGAGCAACTCTTCCAACTCATACTGAAAATCTTTCATACCCCGTTAGAAACCTTTGGCGAAAAAGAATTTGAAACAATTATTCAAATATCTCCTCTCCATACCGGATTCATAGATTTATTTTTATTTTAATAAATTATTAATTTTATCCAACACTTCCGCCGGCGTAAAATAGCTCTTGACAATATATGATTTCGCGCCGAGAGACATAGCTTTTTCAATATCCATTTTATCACCCAAATTAGTAAACATCAAAACCGGAATTTTATTTAACGAATCATCTTTTTTGATATGTTCCAAAACTTCAAAGCCGTCCATTTTTGGCATAACGATATCTAAAAGAATTAAATCCGGCTTATATTTTTTTAAAATTTCCAATGACTCAAAACCATCACGAGCAACTTCTACTTGATAATCAAATTGAGAAAATTTATCCGAATACAATTGAGAAATAAATTGATCATCTTCCACTAATAAAATTTTAAGCATAATAATTTTTATTAAATATTTAATCGCTGAAATTACGGTCTGGCGTAATTTCCACAACCTTGATTAGTGTTAGGCACTGAATCGGTTTCCATACAATATTGAATCTGAAAATTCGTGCCATCGGAAAAATAATCATATTTATATATTATACTGCCAACTTGCTTATTTGTCGGATCAAGTGGAATAGAACTTAAAACACTGGAATTCCGCAAAGCGTCAGATAAAGGATCTTCGCCGGTTATATACCCGTCATAAATCGGATAAACGGAAAAACTATTATTGTATAAATTTAAAGCCTTTATAAATACATCAATGTCCACGACTCGCCGAACATCCCTGCTTCTCGCCTTAATACTTCCAAGACTTACCAATATTAAACTGACCAATAAACCTATGATAGCCAAAACCACCAATAGTTCTATCTTTGTAAAACCGCGCCGACTATTTCTTGACATAAAAAA
>JBBTRL010000090.1:3968-6331 GCA_038065195.1 Patescibacteria group bacterium | reverse complement strand
ATGGCGTTTTTCTGGGGGCGCAAATGGGTTCAGAAACTACCGCCGCCGCTATTGGTAAAACGGGAGTCTTGCGGCGCGATCCAATGGCGATGTTGCCATTTTGCGGATACAATATCGGTGATTATTTAAATCACTGGTTGGGGATCGGAGAAAAATTATTGCGGCCGCCGAAAATATTTTCAGTCAATTGGTTTAGAAGCGATAAAAACGGTAATTTTTTATGGCCGGGATTCGGTCAAAATATCCATATTCTTAAATGGATAACAGACAGAGTGGATAATCGTATCCAAGCTCAAGAAGGCGCTCTTGGATTAATGCCATATTTAGATGATTTAAGCGACGGAATCATATCGCGGGAAAAAATAGAAGAAGTGTTTTTTGTTCAGCCGACTGAGTGGCAAACGGAAATTGAAGAAATAAAGAAATTTTTTGAGATATTCGGAAAGCGTCTGCCAAAAGAAATGTGGCAGGAGTTGGAAGATTTAAAGAGTCGTCTCCACGGATATAGTATAGCGGAGGAGTAGAGATGATTTTTAAGTTCTTCGCAATATTGCGGAGGACTTTTTATTTGTAAAAAAAATCCATAGTTGTTATAATAAAATCATTAATATGCCAAAAGAAATAAAGTTTAAAAATTTTATAATAAAAATCGCCGTGGAAGCCGGTGAAATTTTGCGCAAAAAATTTGGGAAAATCCGCGATATAAAATTCAAAGATAAGTTCGGCGATCCGGTAACCGAGGCGGATTACGCTTCGGAAAAACATATAATTTCCGCGATACGAAAAAAATTTCCATCACATAATATATTGTCGGAAGAAGATGGCAATCACAATCGCCAAAGCGATTATTTATGGATCATTGATCCATTAGATGGAACTAGTAATTTTACAATGGAGATCCCGTTTTTTTGCGTTTCCATAGCCGTGGCGCGTGCGAATCAAATATTGGCCGGCGTTATTTACAATCCTATTCATAATGAATTATTTTTTGCGGAAAAAGGCGACGGCGCTTTTCTTAATAACAAAAAAATTGTTGTTTCTAAGGTTTTTAAACCAATGCTATCCAGAGTTATGATGGCATGGAACGGAATTAACGCCGAAACTCTTGGTGTATTAAAAACTTTTTCTGACAATGGTTTCGTAAAGGCGCGGGCGATCGGTTCGGCGGCGCTTGGATTAGCTTATGTCGCGGCTGGTCGCGGCGATGCTTACGTGTCGTTGGGTTGTAAGTTATGGGATGTGGCGGCCGGCGTTATTATTATTTCCGAAGCCGGCGCGAAAATTAGCGATATTTTTGGCAAAAAATGGAATTTTCAATCTCCGACATTAGTCGCGGCTAATAAAATTCTTCATAGTAAAATTATTAAATAATAATGAATTTATACGGTATTTTTAGATTAAAATTATTTATTTTTATAGCCATCGCATTGGTGGCATTTTTTGTTATAACATTCGGCGGTTACGGTTTTTTGCGTTATCAGATAAATAATTCTTTAAGCGATAGCGGAGAAAATAGTTTTTTTAAAATAGAAAAAGGCGATGGGGTAAATGAAATCGCCGTTAATTTGGAAAAAGAAAATTTGATCCGCGGCGCTTTTTATTTTGAAGCGCATATTTGGTTTCAAAATCTCGGAACAAAAATGCAGGCGGGCGAATATTTAATTTCTCCGAAAATGAGCATAAAAGATATGGCACAAAAATTCAGCGAAGGAGATATTGTTTCCAACGAAATAGAAGTGACCTTTCCCGAAGGTTTCACCATGAAAGACATAGAAGAACGACTTGCGCAAAAGGGATTTGAAAATATAAATTTAAGCCAATTCAAGCCGATTTTTTTCGGATCGCGTTTTTTGTTTTTGCGCAATATAAACGCCGTCAATTTGGAAGGATTTTTATTTCCAGACACTTATAATTTTAATAAATCGTGGTCATCGCGGGAGATTGTTGAAAAGATGCTGGGAAATTTTGACAAAAAAACATCAGCTGATTTGTTATTGGAAATAAACAGGCAGGGAAAAAGCATCTTTGATATTATTATTATGGCGTCTATAATTGAAAAGGAAGTTAGAACAAATGAAGATAAAAAAATAGTTTCCGGAATTTTATGGAAACGGTTGGGTGTCGGTATGCTTTTACAAGCGGATGCTACCGTTATTTATGCTTCGGGAAAGAAAAACGGCTATGTAACTTTTGAAGATTTAAAAATTCAATCGCCATATAATACTTATGTATATGCCGGTTTGCCCGCGGGTCCGATTTCTAATCCCGGATTAGAAAGCATTATTGCCGCGATATATCCGCAATTAAGCGATTTTTGGTATTATCTTTCCAAGCCGAACGGTGAAACGGTTTTTTCCAAAACA
>JBBTRL010000090.1:0-3868 GCA_038065195.1 Patescibacteria group bacterium | reverse complement strand
ATGTATTTTTTACCAAAGGCGCGGGCGTTCATAAAGAACAGTTGACTTCTTTTGAAATGGCGCTTCGCAAGGCGGGGATAGCCCCGTTTAATTTAGTGACAGTTTCCAGTATTTTTCCGCCCGGATGCAAGAAGGTTTCTATTGAGGATGGTTTAAAAATGTTTAATCACGGTCAGATAGTTTATTGCGTGATGAGCAGGAATGCTACCAATGAACCGAATCGGCTCATAGCGTCTTCTGTCGGATTGGCGTTGCCCGCAGACAATAACGCTTACGGTTATTTGAGCGAACATCATTCTTTTGGCGAAACGGATGAAAAAGCCGGTGAATATTCCGAAGACCTCGCCGCTTCAATGCTTGCGACAACATTAGGCATTGATTTTAATCAATCGCAAAGTTGGGACGAACGGGAGCAGATTTATAAAATGAGCGGGAAAATTATTAAAACATCCAATATTACTCAGTCGGCTACCGGAGATAAAAATGGGCTTTGGACTTCCGTCGTTACCGCGGCGGTATTTGTGATTTAAGCATTTCGTTCAATTATTCGTTATCCCCAGTTATTGACAAAATTTTACATTTTGTTAAGATGTAAGATATAAATAAAAAATAAACAGCCGCAGAAGCGGGCGATGCCAATAAGACCCGCGGAGGCAATAAAATAGTTTAAGTTATCGCTTTTTCTATTATTGTTTTCGCGGCTTTACGGTCGTTTTTTTATTAATTCAAGCATACTAAAGAATATTGATTTCCATTGGTATTATATAAATTAGCATATCAGTATCGTGATTATGTCGTTGACTAAACAACAAAAAAAAGAAATAGTCGTTAATTTAAAAGATAAATTACAGAGGCAAAAATCCGTTGCTTTTGTAAACTACAAAGGTATCAATGTAAAAGATTTATTCGCATTAAGACGGGATTTAAAAAAAGAAGGTGTTGAGTTTAAGGTGTTAAAAAAGACATTGATTGATTTAGCGCTGAGGGAATCCGGTTTGGAAAATATTTCCGTTAAAGATTTTGACGGTCAGATTGCCGTAGCCTTTGGTTATAATGATGAAATTATGCCGGCAAAGTTGCTTTATAAATTTTCTAAGACAAATAAGTCATTGAGTTTACTGGGCGGAATTTTAATGAATAATTTTATTAGCAAGGAAGCGATTATAAATTTGGCGAATTTGCCTTCGCGCAAAGAACTTTTGGGTATATTGGCAGGAACGATGAATGCGGTTATGAGCGGATTCGTCAGAGTTTTAAATGGCAATACAATGGGATTGTTAACTGTTTTAAGTAAAATAAAAAAATAATATTTCTTAAATTATCAGCCTTCGGCTGATCAACGGTAGGTTGAAAAATTGTCAGCCTTCGGCTGATCAACAGTAGGTTGAAAAATTATCGTAATATGGCTGAAGAAATAAAAAAAGAAGAAGTAGTGGAAATTCCCGCTAAATTTCAAGATTTAGTTGCTCAAATTGAAAAAATGAGCGTATTGGAACTCTCGGAACTTGTTAAGATTCTTGAGAAAAAATTTGGCGTGTCTGCGGCGGCTCCGGTTATGGCAATGGGAGTTGCGTCTGCGACGGTTAGCGGAGGCGCGGAAGGCGCAGAAGAAAAAACATCTTTTAATGTGGAATTAAAAGATTGTGGAGCGCAAAAAATTCAGGTAATAAAAGTTGTTCGCGAAATAACCGGAAAGGGATTAAAGGATGCGAAAGATTTAGTTGATAGCGCGCCGTCAATGATTAAAGAGGGGGCGACCAAAGATGAGGCAAACGATATAAAAAAGAAAGTTGAAGAAGCTGGAGGGAAGGTGGAATTAAAGTAAGTAATATCATAAAATAAAAGTCTCCCGCAATACTGTGGGGGACTTTTATTTTATGATTACTGTTGATTTTTCCATTAAAAAGTAAATTATAACGGCTGCGATAAATAAGATTGTAAGTGTTGCTATTATTGTTGTTTTTTTACGGTGGATTGCATCGTTGCGCGAATATTTAAGAGCAGTATCCTTTAGAATTAAAAGTTTTTTGAAAAAATATTTTAAGTGTTTGCCGATATTTAAAAGTTTTGTTTTAATGCGGCGCGATACTTTCGGCAGTCGTTTTTTAAAAAAATCATTGCCGCTGTTTTTTAAAAATAATATTTTAGATTTATAATTATCGGCATTGTTAATGTTTTGTTTTTCGGTCACATTTCCAATGGCGCCAATTATGCCGATACGATTCGGATTACAACTATTTGTCGCATTTTTTAATTCTTCATAGGAGTAACGAATGGTTGGAATGTTTTCTTCGGTAGCCACTTTTATAGCAACAAGACCGTAGGAAGATTGTTTTTTGTCTTTTTGTAAAGTATCTAATATGTATTCACAAGTTTTTTCAAAAGAATTGTTTTCTACGACGGTTTTTATGGCGGCGGGAGAAAATAATTCCGGAAAGAGGGAAGTAGCGAGTATTAAAAAATCTTCTTTTGCCAATCGGCCGGTTGCGATATTGGTAAAAATTTTCGGAGCGTATATTTTTTTTTCAATAAACAGTTTTTTTTCTATTTCCAAAATAGCGTCGGCGCGCATAAGAAATATTTTTGCTTTTCCGCAAGCGGTAAAATGAAATAATTGATTTGAATAGGCGGCAATTATAAAATTGATATTTTGGACATTGAAATATTTTTTTTCTGAAACTATTTCCGCGAAAAAAGTATTCGCCTTTTTAACGGATTCTTCAAAACTTTTTCGTGAATCCCTTTTATAATCTCTATAATATTCTTTTTTTATTTGAGAGAAAATCCGGTTGATTATATTGGTATTTTCAACCGTTAAATCGGCGTCTTGATTGATTTCGCCAACAATAAATAAATCGCCCAGTTTTATTTCTTCAATATTAACTGGTTTGTAAATTAAAGCATTGCAAATGGAATTATTTAAATTGCGTGTAAATTCGCGCGCAAGCAGTTTTGTGTTTGGCTCATATTTTATTAAAGTTGGCATAAATATATTATAACATTTTTGTTGGCGGCTGAATATAAATATTCCGTTGATTTTATTACCGGTAAAGGATAAAATAATATTGTGGTTGAAAAAGCATCAATTGTTTGTTAGGTATCGTAAAAATAAATTAAAGATCGGTTGTGTAATAATTTTCAGCAGAAAAATTACTATGCAATTTATCTGATGATAAAAATGGAAAACCAAATTTTAGAAAAATTATTTGATTCGCCGATGAAAGTAAGGTTGTTGAAATTATTTTTAAGGAACGACGGTATTTTTTTTTCCATAGAGGATATGGTTTCCAAAATACATATTAGCGCAAGATATGCGCGTAAAGAAGTGGCAAAATTAAACGATATAAATTTTTTCAAAACAAAAACGGTTAAGATTAAAGTAGAATACGGTCTAAAAAAAGTTAAAATTAAAAAAGCAATCGCTTACGGCGTTAATCATGATTTTGTGTTTTATCCGGAATTAAAAAATTTAGTATCCAAATCCAGTCCCGCTTCCGAGGATAATTTAAGGATAGGCATACAGAAAATCGGGAAAATAAAATTAGTAATATTGTCTGGTCTTTTTATTAACAGCGAATCGTCTAGAATTGACTTGGTCGTTGTGGGCGAGGGTATAAGTCAAAAAAAACTTGAACGATTTTTAAGCAATTTGGAGGCAGAAGTCGGGAAAGACATAAGATATGTCGTTTTGACAACTGAAGAATTTAATTATCGTTTAAGTATGTTTGACAGATTTTTGCGCGATGTTTTGGATTATTCGCATAAAAAACTTATAAATAAATTAAAGATATAACGCGCTCTTAGCTCAGTGGTAGAGCGTTCGATTCACATTCGAAAGGTCGTAGGTTCAATCCCTACAGGGCGCACC
>JBBTRL010000089.1:0-11087 GCA_038065195.1 Patescibacteria group bacterium | reverse complement strand
CCAATATTTTTTCAAACTTTCGTAAATTTCCCGCGCTTTTTTGACAATTTCCGGCTTATTTTTAACAAGCGGAAAAACAGCGGCTTTGATGGGCGCGATTTTCGGATGCAAACGCAGAATCGTTTCTACTTCATGTTTTGCATCGTCTTTTCCGCTTCGCGTTTCAACCTCTTCAAAAGCATCAAGCAAAACGGCCAACATAGTTCTGTCTATGCCCATTGATGTTTCAATGATAAAAGGCAGGAATTTCTTTTTCGTTTCATCGTCAAAATAACTTAAATCATTACCGGAAAACTTGCTATGGCGCGAAAGATCCCAATCGCCCCTATTATGTATTCCTTCAATTTCATCCCACCTCATTGGAAAATTATATTCAATGTCCGCACCGGCTTTCGCGTAATGAGCCAATTTCTCGTGTTTTTTAAATCGCAAATTTTCTTTTTTTATTCCTAAAGACAAATGCCAATTCATTCTTTTTTCTTGCCAATACTCAAACCATTTTTCGTCTTCTTCCGGATTAATAAAAAATTGTTGTTCCGCTTGTTCAAACTCAACTGTCCGAAAAATAAAATTACCGGGCGTAATCTCATTCCGAAACGCTTTTCCTATCTGAGCAATGCCGAATGGAATTTTTCGGCGCATTGATTTTTGAACTGTATTGAAATTAATATAAATTCCTTGCGCCGTTTCCGGCCTTAAATATATTTTAGACGCGCTGTCTTGTACCGATCCTAAATTAGTTTCAAACATCAAATTGAATTTTTTCGGTTCAGTCAGCTCGCTACCACATTCCGGACATTTTTTCCCGACGACCTCCGGGTGTCGGGATCCCGACTTGTCGCCCAACGACAATGTCGAAACTTCATCATTTAAATCTTCTTTTTTAAATCGTTTATGACATTCCTTACATTCCACTAAAATATCTTCAAAATTCTCGGTGTGTCCGGACGCTTCCCAAACCTTTGAATTCATCAAAACAGCCGAATCCAAACCGACAATATTATCATTATCATAAACCATTTCTTTCCACCACAATTTTTTGATGTTATTTTTTATTTCCACGCCGAGCGGACCATAATCGTAAGCGGCGGCCGCGCCGCCGTAAATTTCCGACGACTGGAAAATAATCCCCCTACGTTTGCATAGAGAAATCAACTTTGATAATTTATTATTTTCATTATTCATAAAATAATTTATTTATTGCGTCACTCTTCCCTTCTGTAAACCGACAAATGGATCGTCGGGCAAATCAGTTATTATCACCGGAGAAAAATCTTGTAATTGTTTTTCGGTAAACGCGTCTTTACCGGACACACTTGCCTCGCCAATCAAATCCAAAGTTTTTCCCAAATGACTCAATGAGGGCATTAAACCGACCTGAAAAACAACTTGTTTTAACGGATACAATACTCCTGTTTGCGCCGGCAATTTACCAATATTCCATGTAATTTTTCGTGTTTCGTGATCATAAAAAACATTAGCGCCATTGGGTTCTATCCGCCCTTCCCATGAAACATAGGCCGGGATATAACTTTCAACCTTTACATTTTCAATGTCATTTGAAGAATTAACGATTTGCCAAATTATATTATAAGTCGTTTTCTCGCCAACTTTCGGAGGAATGGGACCATAATTACTTATCGGACTTTCAAAATAATATCCTTTTTGCCGTAAATCAATATGACTATTTACCTTAAAAACCAAAGAACTTTCTCCTTTTATACTCGTGCCTATAAGCGAAACAGGCACATTAAGCGAATCAATACGCGCCGTGCTTTTTATTAAAAAATTTTTATCGGAAAATGCTTTAATCGGCAATGTTTTTTTTACCGGAATACTAAAATTCACCCTACCCTCTTCATTTGGAAATAAAACAGCCAGCTCCGAAACTTCTCCGGCTTTCCAGCTTATAATTTTACGAAAACTATCAAACGAACCGCGTTCTATTTGAAGATTGGTAAAATCCAATGCCTCTCCTTCAAGTTCCACCGATATTTCAACTTTTTCTATTCCCACATTAGTGGTATTTTTATAATTTATGGCGAAATTCAATGTTTCGCCGGCATCAACAATATTATCCAGCGCGTCTTCTAAGACTTGCGATACAAAAAGCGGAGAGGTTGTGATTGTTATAGCTTTTTGCAATTCATCATAAATAATAAATTCCTTTATTCCCTGAACTTCTCTTATTATGCCAAGCTTGGAATTAAACGGTTTTATTTCTTTTGAATTTCCAAACATCTTACCCTTGATAATAATATTTTTCTCCGTTCTTGCGTCTAATTTTTTAAAATCCCACACATTTTTATCTTTGGACGGCAAAGGATCGGAACTTTCAAAAACAAAATCAGTCGGATATTCAATATTTATTCTCGCATTATAAAAATCATTGGCGGAAGAATTTATTATCGCGAGTTTCGCCTCAAAATTTTGACCGGATACTATTTTATCCGACATTTGCCAATCCAAAGAAATGGGAACTCTTTCAATTAAAAAATTTTGGGAATACTCATTTTCAAAAATACTGGCAAAATTTTCCGGCATATAAACAAACTTCGCTTTTATTTCTTTTATTTCTCCGGCCGCGCCAAAAACTATAACCGGAAATTCCAATTTTCCTTTTTCTCCGGCTTCAATAATCCCAATATCAACATTCTTTGTAAAAAAATGCGTCGGTTCTGAAAAATTTTCCCCCAAAGGCAAAGAATCGCTTGGATACTCCAATGACAACTTAATATCTTTAAGAGCCACCTTGTTCTTGTTAATATAGCTTACGGAAATTGAAATTTTTTCACCGCTTTCAATCGTTCTTGGAACGGTTATCTCAACTTCCAACCGTGATTTTTCAAACGATCTGAACGCCAACCTGTTCCACAAAAAAAACAAAATAATCCCAATAACCGCAAAACCGACTCCTCCCCATAGAAAATATTTTTTAAATTTACCGAAAGATAAACCGCTCTGCTTTTGCGATTCTTCCAACCGCCATCCCAATCCCTCGCCATATTGATAATGACCTTCTTTTTCCGGCCGAAAAATGCCCGGTTTTTGTTCGGGTAGATTCGGTTTTTCTTTATATATTTCTTCGTGTAAATCGCCTAAAGACATACCATTTTAATATGTATTTATTTCAGTATATCATATTCAACATCAAATCAGTAGCCGATCTTAATTCCCGCAAATCTTTTTCGATAAACGCCAGTTGTCCGACGCGCCGCGGTTGCGACGAAATAATACTTAAAATTTTTAAAATCCGCGGACTGAAATCAAACGGATTGTTTTTTGAAAAATCGGGCAAATACCCGAGATACTCCAATGTTTTAATTTCAAAAAGACGCAAAAAAACATTATTTTCATTATAAATAACGCCACGATCTATATTTTCAAAAATCCAGGAAATCGCAGCCCATAATTTTTTATCGCATTCGCTTGCCGCGACTAAATTATCAATTAAATTACTGACATAAAACGCTATTTTAACGCGACCAAGATTCCGCCTTGTATTTATAAAACTATTCAACGCGTAAGCATCTGTAATGATTTCTCGTTTCTTCCCTCTTATAAAATATATGTTCGCGTGATTAAAAAGCGCAAGCCGACCGGCAAGTTTTGACTTTATCTTTCTCGATCCATTGGCATAAAGCCGGATTTTGCCAAAATTCTCCGTAAAAACGGTTAAAACGCGGTCAGCCTCTCCGCGTTCTTCTTCATTAATTATAATTCCTTGTGTTTGAAAAATTTTATACATCTTATACGAATAATATCAAATTGCGGATAAAAAATAAAGACGGCTTATTTGCCGTCTCCTAAATTATTTTTACTTATATCGTTATTAAAAATAATATCTTTATGCTTAATTAAAACTTCTAACATATTTGAAACGAAAACAAAATTTATACCCTCTTTAATATAGCTTTCCAATTCTTCAATATCTTTTTTATTGCCTTCCGGTAAAATAATCGTTTTTATTCCCGCCGTTTTCGCTCCAAGTGTTTTTTCCCTTAATCCGCCAATAGGCAATATTCTGCCCATCAAGGTTATTTCACCGGTAAAAGCAACATCTTTTCTAAACGATTTATTTATTAAACACGAATAAATCGCCGCGCAAACTGTTATTCCGGCAGACGGTCCTTCTTTTGGCACGGCAGCTTCAGGCGCATGCACATGAACCCCGTCTTCTTCCTTAAAATCACTTTCTTTCAAGCCCAATTTTTTTCTGTTTTTATATAAATAGGAAACAATAACTTCCAACGACTCCCGCATCACCTCTCCTATGGAACCGGTAAATTTATATTTTTGCTCATAATTCTTTGTTTTTATCGCTTCTATGCGTAAAACGGAACCACAACCTTCTTGCATATAAGCCAACCCATTTACTATCCCCGGCTCCATATCAATCAATTCCGTATTGAAAAATTTTTGCATCCCCAAATAAATAGGTAGGTGTTGACAGCCAATTACATTATCGCTTTTTACGGCATCGGGATTTCCTTCAGCCACCTTAGTCGCTAATTTTCGGCATATTTCGTCAATTTTCCTCTCTAATTCCCTAACGCCAGATTCTCTTAAATAATACCTAATTATATTAAGCAAGGCGTGATCAGTAAATTTTATATTAAACATTTCTAATCCATTTTCTTTAATTCTTCGCGAGATTAAATATTTCTTGGCTATTTCCAACTTCTCAAAATCAAGATAACTGGAAAATTCAATAACCTCTTGTCTGTTTAAAAGCGCGTCCGGTATGGTGTCTAATATATTGGCCGTGGTAATAAATAAAACCTTTGACAAGTCAACGGCAACATCAAGATAGTGATCGCGAAAAGAATGGTTTTGTTCTGGATCTAAAATTTCCAACAGAGCTGCGGCTGGATCACCCTTCATGCTACTGCATAATTTATCAATCTCGTCAAAAATAATGACAGGGTTAGAAGAACCGACTCTTTTTAATCCATCAATAATTTTCCCCGGCAATGCCCCGATATAAGTCCTCCTGTGACCCTTTAATTCAGCCGGATCCTCTAAGCTACCAAGGGAAATATTAATTTTTTTTCTTCCCAATGCCTTGGCTATGCTATTGGCGATCGAGGTTTTTCCCGTACCCGGAGGACCGACAAAACAAAGAATAGGCGCCTTACGATTTGGATTCAAGCTTTGCGCGGCTATATGTTCCACCACGCGATTTTTTACCCGTTCCAAACCAAAATGATCGTCATTCAAGTGTTTTCTAAGATTTTTTATATCAAAATTATCTTCGGTGTAAATGCCCCACGGAATAGCTAAAAGCCAATCTAAATAAGTTCTGACGACCTCGGATTCGGAAGAAGTGGAATTCATGCGCCGCAACCGATTTAATTCATTTTCCGCTATTTTTCTCGCCTCTTCCGACATTTTAGAATTTTTAATTTTTCTTTCTATTTCTTGAAATTCTTTCATTTCCGCTGTTTCCGCGTTATTTTGTTGCCCAGAAGGAATCAATGATTGTCCTGTCCCTGACAATGGATATTTTAGATCCATAACCTCGCAAATAATAGGAACGAAATTTTCTATAAAAATTTCAAACTGCGTTATAAGTTTTTGTTCATTTAAGGTGTGCCATTTTGCTTTTTTAAGTTCTTCGAAAAATATTTCATTAAATAAATTATAAATCCAAGCGGATAATTCATTCGGATTGCCGCAAAAATAATTCAATATTTCTTGATACAAAATAGACGATTCCGGATCTGCCAACATTTCCGTCATTAATATCACATCTTCTTTTTTAAGGTTGGGGTCGGGATGCTTATGGCTTAAAAATATCATATAAACCGCATTCAATTTTCCTGGACCGGTTTTCAGTTCATTAACTTGATTGATAATCTCCGAAAGGCAAATGTCTATATTGTCTTTTGAATAACCTTCTGTGTTGTTCTCAACGATTTCATATTCTTCAATAAAACCATTAACTTGCTTTAAATAATCTTTTTGCGTTTTTATTCTATTTGTAGGCTTTAAATAAAGCTTAGCAATTTTGGCATCAACTTTTTCGTCAATAATAGTCTTAACGACTTCGCATAAAATTCCAAATTCAGAAAGAGTTTTATGTTTAGAAGAGTTAGTAAAGAATAAGGCGATTCTTTTTAATTCAGAACATTTAATGTATTGTACAGCTTCCCCTGGTAATGAAAACATAAAATTTTCATTTGACGGAAAAATTATAAAGTCGTCGGGTAATATCATAAAATAAATTTTTTCACAGATTTTTTTCACAACACGCCTCCTTTCCACCTTTAATCACAGAGTGTTTTGTTATGGATAATTTATTTCAAATTTCCTTGCGTTCATTACCGCTTCTTTGATAAATTTTATTTTCAAAGATCTGTAAATTCCCAGCAGAGAATTTTACACTCTTTTTATAGCATAGTTAAATAAAAATAACCACTTGACATTATGTTTTATTAAAGTAAAATATCGTAATGTTCTTTACAATTTATCTTTTTTGAAAAATTTACGGAGAAAGCACTATGATAAACGGAAAAAATTATATTAATGGCGAGTTTGTTGAAAGTATTTCCGGGGAAAAATTTGAATCCAGGAATCCGGCGCATTTTGATGAAATACTTGGAACTTTTCCAAAATCAAATGTCAAAGATGTAAATATGGCGGTTGATGCCGCAAAAAAAGCCTTTTCGGCATGGAAAAAATTAGGAATGGTCAAGAGAGCTGAAATTATCGGAAAAGTGGCGCAGTTTATTCAAAATGAAGAAAAAATGCTCGCGGAACTCGTTTGCAAAGAATCGGGAAAACAAATCAATGAATCGTATGCCGATGTAATTGAAGGCCGGCATATGGTTGAATATAATTTTGCCGTCGGACATTATGGACAATCCGGCAGAATATTGGACGACGAAATAGCCTTAAAACGTTGTTATGAAAAAATAGAACCGAGAGGAGTGGTCGTCGCTATTTCTCCATGGAATTTTCCCTATGCTATACCTTGGTGGTTATGCGGACTTTCGCTTATTTACGGAAATACTGTAATTTTAAAACCTTCAAGCGAAACGCCTGCCTGCGCTTTTGCAATAGCCAAACAACTCCATAAAGCCGGCATACCAAGGGGCGTTTTTCAGGTTTTAACGGGAAACGGAAGTGATTGTGGTATGGAACTCGTCAAACACCCCGATGTTAATGTTGTCTTATTGACCGGAAGTTATGAGACCGGCCTTGAGATAAAAAGAGAAACAGCGCTCCATTATAATAAATTTTGTTCAATTGAAACTGGCGGGAAAAGCGCGGTCATTGTGTTGAAAGACGCAAAAATAGAAATGGCATTAGCGGCCATATTGACATCGGCCTTTAAAACAGCCGGCCAACGATGCGTTACTGGTGGCAGAGCCATTGTAGAAAGACCAGTTTATATGGAATTTATTGATAAATTTTCTAAACTGGCCAAAAAAATTAAATTCGGCGAACCGATGGATGAAAATATGTTTTATGGAGCAATGATAAATCAATTGGGAAAAGAACAAGGAATAATATTTAATGATTTGGCGCGAAAAGAAAACTTTACTGTCTTGGTTGATAGAGGCCAAGAACAACCGACAAAAAACGGTTTCTGGCTTGGTCCATTTGTTTATACGGGAGAATGGAGATCAAATAGTTATGTTTTAACGCACGAAGCGTTTTCCCCGCATCTTGCAATAATTCCAGCCGATAATGTTGATGATGCAATTCGCATTTACAATGATACGGAATTTGGTCTTGCCGGTTCAGTGATTACAGAGAATTACCGGTTAGCGCAACGAGTTATGGAAGAAATGGAATGCGGAATTGCATACCATAACCTTCCATGCATAGGCGCGGGAGTCAGATTACCGTTCGGCGGAGTAAAAAAATCAGGCAATTTAATTTCTTCAGCATCGGGCATTGTTCCTGCGATAACTCATAAAAAATCCATAACGATAAACTTGGATGATAAAATTGTTATGGCACAAGGATTAAGCATAGATGTATAACAATTTATAAAAAAAGCGAGTGGATAATTCACTCGCTTTTTAAATTTATATTACTTTGAATTACGAAATGCGCGAAATTGATAAAAATTCCGCCACGCCCCGTCCCGCAGTATTGCGGGACGGGGCGTGGCGGAAAGCAATGTATTTCGTAATTCAAGGTAAACTATTACGACTTTTATCTTACAACCGCCTGTTGAATTTTCCCAATTATATTTTCCGGCTTTAAATCGGTCATAAATCCCGCCGCCAATTTATGCCCGCCACCGCCGAAAATTTGAGCGATTTGCGAAACATCAATATTTTTAAACTCCTCTGACCTCAAACTTCCGCGAAATTGACCGCTTGGTTCTTCTGTCAACAAAAGAGAAAACCTAGCTTCCGGAATAATGCACATAAAATTAGCTATTCCTTCCGCCACATCTCCGCGCACGCCGTATTCATGAAAATCATCTTGTTTCACGATAGCGAACGCGAGACCGCTATCGCCCAATATTTCCAAACCACTCAATACTTTGCCCAATAATCGGGAATGATTTATTGATTTTATTTTATAAGCATTTTCAGTTATTTTATTTAAATTTCCGCCCCGCGAGAGCAAATCGCCGGTCGCCTGAAGAACCGCCTGTGATGTATTTGAATGCCTAAATCCTCCAGTATCAAAAAATATGCCGGCTAAAAGACAAGTGGCTATGTTTTTATCAATCTCAATGTTATTTTCCTGAAAAAAATAATAAATTATTTCCGCCGTGGAAGACAATTGCGGTTCCACTATACGAATATGACCCTTATGATTTCCCGCCTGATGATGATCAATTGTTATAAGCGGAGTATGAGTATTTTCCGGCTCAAGAACAAGACCTGTCCTTTGAAAATCGCCGTAATCAAGCGCCACTATCACATCATATTTATCTTTATCATAAAAATTTTTTATTTCATGCCAGTACGGCAAAAAATTTAATTCTCGCGGAGGCGAATCTTGGCAAAAAAGAACAACATCAATATTGTTTTTCTTGAAAATAAAATTCAACGCCAGCATAGAACCGATGCCGTCGCCGTCCGGATTTTTATGAGTAGCGATAAGCGCGCGCTTCGCGCCTAAAAACAAATTGTTGATTTGATTAAATTTTAATACAAGTTCAGGAATTGCCATGAATTTTTCCCAAAATAATGTTAACCGCTTCAGCTGATTTCGCGCCCTTATCAATCGCAAAGCTGATCCAAGGAACGAATTTCATATGCAACTTCTTATTTAGAAGCGCTTGAATACGGCCAATATTTTTACTTAAACTATCCAAAGCCTCTTTTTCTTTATCATAAGGAATTATTGATATTTTAACTTTAGCGTATTTAAAATTTGGTAAAACATCAACTTCGGTTATGGTTAAAAGATACCGGCCTTGATGCGTTTCTTTTTGAAGGATTTTCCCAAGTTCCTGTTTTATAAATTCGTTGAGACGTTTAATTCTACGTGCCGACAAATCGCAAATTCCAAATTCCAAATTACAAATAAATTCCAAATTGCAATACTATTTGAAATTTAATGCTTGAAACCCAAAATATTTAAAAAATAATCTATGAACCGATTATAAACTTTTTTTTGTTTTTTCTTCCACGAACGCCCCCAAAACATCTCCTTCTTGAATAACAGGATTTCCTTCAAACAATATTCCCGCTTCATTGGGATTGTCCACGCGATCCATAATCTGTTTTTCTTTTTTTAATTGAATAATTTTTCCTTTGGCGATAATTTCCCCTCCGCGCAAAACTTCTACTTCCGCTTTATTCCGCATAAAACCGTTTATTATTTTCCCGCCGACAATCATTCTTTGTTTTTCCGTCCTAAAAATAGCCAAAACTTTCAATTCGCCTATCTTCGTTCTTATGTTCTCAACTTCCAACAACAATGACATTTCTTTTTTAATTTGATCAATCAATTCGTAGATAATATTTCCCGGTATAATTTTTATATCGTTTCTCGCCGCCAAACTCTTTATATCAACCGGCGTATCCAAATTAAAGGATACTATAACCGCTCCGCCGGCTCCGGCCATTTTAATATCCGTTTCATTTATTTCGCCGATTTCCGCCTTCAAAACTTCAATGGCGATTTCTTGCGATTTATTTTCTTCCAATGAACTTAACATCGCTTCCAATGATCCGTTGGCATCAGCTTTTAAAATCAAGTGAACCGTCTTGACGCTTGCGGAATTTCCAATCAGCAAAAATGGAATTTGTGTTTTTTTATCCTTAATATCAATTTCTTCGCCGGTACCCAAAAAACATTTCTCTCCAACTTCCGGAACCTTTGATAAACCGATTATTCTTATCGGCATAGAAGGAAAAATCGCTTCCACCGAATTTCCTTGAAAATCTTCAAGAATCTTCGCGCTGCCGTTTGTATCGCCGCAAAAAAACTTATCTCCTTTGCGCAATATGCCTTTCTTGGATATTAACGAAACGGTTGGCCCCCTTTCTTTATCCATAAACGCTTCAACCAAAACACCCTCAAAAGACTCGTCTTGCTCCGATTGCAAATCTTCCATCTCCGCCACCAATTGTATCATTTCCAAGAGTTCCGGAACACCATTGCCGGTTTTGGCCGAAATGGGAATCAACGGCACTTCGCCACCCCATTCTTCTATAAGCACGTTGTGCTGGCTTAAATCTTTTTTAACTTTTTCTTGATTTGCTTCCGGCTTATCTACCTTGTTAAGCGCCACGATATACGGTATATCAGCTTCCTTTATATAATTTATTGATTCCAAAGTTTGCGGCTTCACTCCTTCTTCGGCCGCCACAACCAATACGGCTATATCGGCTATCTTAACGCCCCGCGAACGCATTTTATTAAAAGCTTCGTGACCGGGAGTGTCTATAAAAGTTATCTTCTTGCCCTTATGCTCAATCTGATAAGCGGCAATATGCTGCGTAATCCCGCCCGCTTCCATTTCTGTAACTTTTGTTTTACGAATATAATCCAAAAGAGTTGTTTTGCCATGATCAACATGACCCAAAATAACAACAATAGGAGGCCGCGCTTGATTATTTTCTTTTTTATTATGCTTAATCATTAAAATTATATATTAATATTTC
>JBBTRL010000088.1:0-4005 GCA_038065195.1 Patescibacteria group bacterium | reverse complement strand
GCTGCCCAATTCGCCAAAAAGCGCAAAAACAATAGCATTCTTTTTTTTTTCCGTTAACTATCTTTTCGGCCATTTCCCTGCCGATTTTCTTCATATTTTCGGCTGACTTTACGGTTATTTTCATAATTTCAATATAACACTACCAATTCCATCACGCCAGATTGACCAAATAACAATTTTAGTATAAATTTATCTATTCTCTAAATTCTAAATACATATGCTTGATCAATTTTCCAAAAGCCAACAATTAATCAATCAAAACAGCAATATTTTGATAATCCCTGGCGAAGAAATTAACGGAGATTCTCTCGGTTCAATGCTGGCGCTTTATCACGCGCTTAAAAAATCAAATGGCGCAAAAAAGAATTTTCATCTTCATCTGCCCGAAGACATACCTTCGCGCTTACAATTTTTAATCAACGAGGAAGAGGTGGAAAAATCGGCTCTTCCCGCAAAAACAGTGATCATATCAATAAATAACGAACCTGACAATATCGCCGCGCTTCACTACGAAAAGCAAAATAATAAATTAAAAATCATACTCTCGCTAAAAAAAGATTGTGAAGTTCAATACGACGATATAAAAATTGAAACATCATCGCTCAATTATGATCTTGCGATAATACTAGACGCTCCCAACCTAATCAACTTGGGAAAAATTTATGAAAAATATTCGGAAATTTTTTCTAAAATACCGATAATAAACATAGACCACCATGAAAATAACTGGCGCTTCGGCAACGCCAACTTAATAAATCCCCAAGCGTCTTCTCCCGCCGAAATACTCAAGGAATTTATAAATTTTTTAAACATTCCTTATGATAAAAATATCGCCACTTGCCTTCTTTGCGGCATAATTGAAAAAACTCAAAGCTTCCGCAAACCCCAAACGCCGCCAAGAATATTCCGTTTAGCTTCGGAATTAATCAACGAAGGAGCCGATAAAGAACTGATAATAAAACATCTATACAAAACAAAACCGATTAACACCGTAAAACTTTGGGGAGAAATTATGAAAAACATAAAACACGATCGTCGCAAAAAATTCGTTTCTTGCCTAATCTCCAAGTTAGTATTCCAGAAAACTGAAACAAATCCATCTTTCTTAAAACAACTTACCGATGATCTGAAAGAAAATTTCTCCGCTTGTGAAAATTTTTTAATACTATGGGAATCGTATAATAAAATCTGCGGTATCTTTATGGTAAAAAATGCAAATCACCCGAACAAAACCGAACAACTTATAAAAAATGCGTTTGGTCCCGTCAATTGCGCAATTAAAAACGACTACCTTATTTTGCAACTGCCGGAACAAAATATTTATCGCGCCGAATCTTTAATTTTCAACTTGATAAATCAATATACTTAAAGTAAGATGGAAGTAATGATACTACTCCCCCTTGACGATAAACAAAAAGATATTATTGAAAAACTTCGGCATGGAGCGGAAGAAGATTGCGCTCGGGAAGAAGCGAAAAAGATCGGACTTCCCTATATCAACCTGTGGATCGCTCCGCTTAACGCAGAGGATCTTATTACAATCCCTGAAGAAATTTCACGAAAATGCGGCATTGTGGTTATAAAAAAAATCAACAAAAAACTTTCTGTCGGCGTCAGAAGCGCTAATAATCCGGCAACAAACACAATAATAGAAGACTTGAAACAAAAAGGCTATGAACTTCGCCTTTTTTTCATTTCCCAAAGAAGTATTGAAAAAGCATGGCGGAGATACAAAGACTATATTCCGCCGGCGCCATTATTAAAAGAAATGCTAACTATTGAAAAATATGAACTGGATAATTTTAGAAAAAACATAGAAAATGTTAAAAAATTAAAAGAACAAATCGTCAATATTTCAACCACGGAACTTTTAAAAACCCTTATGTCGGGAGCCATAGAATCGCGCGCAAGCGATATCCACCTTGAACCGCAAAACGAAACAATCCGCTTACGATACCGCATAGACGGTTTTTTGCAAGATATTATGGAATTCAAAAAAGAAAGCTATTCTTTCTTGGTTTCAAGAATAAAATTATTATCCAATTTACGACTCAATGTTCATACCATTGGTCAAGACGGTCGCTTCTCCATTAAAATAACCGAAAACGGAAAAACCATAAAAGAGATAGACAATCGCGTTTCCATAATACCGACCGGTTCCGGGGAATCAATTGTAATACGGCTCTTGGGAAGCGCAATTTCAAAAATTAAACTGGAAGAATTGGGAATCAAAGATTATATTTACAAAACACTCATACAAGCGATGTCCAAGCCTAATGGAATGATATTAAATACGGGACCGACAGGTTCCGGAAAAACCACCACTCTTTATGCCGCTTTAAATTTTCTCAATAAACCGGGAGTCAAGATAATGACAATTGAAAAACCGATTGAATACAAACTCAAGGGAATAACCCAAACGCAAGTAGATGAAAAAAGCGGATACACTTTTTTAGAAGGACTTAAATCAGCGATGAGGCAAGATCCCGATATTATTATGGTTGGAGAAATCAGAGATAAAGAAGAGGCTGATACGGCGATTCACGCCGCCCTAACCGGTCACATTGTTTTTTCAAGCATTCACACCAATAGCGCCGCGGGCACAATTGTCCGTTTAATTGATATTGGAATAGATAAAAAAATAATACCGTCGGCCATCAATGCAATTATCTCTCAACGGCTTGTCCGCAAACTTTGCCCGGAATGCAAAGAAAAATATCAACCGGATCCTAAAATAGTCAAATCGCTAAAACAAGCCCTTTCGTTAATTTCCCCGATAATTACCATAAAAATACCGAAAGAAATACCATTTCTTTATAAACCGAAAGGATGTTCCAAGTGCTTTGGACTGGGATACTATAAACAAATGGGAATATTTGAAATTTTTACCATTAACGACAAAATTGAAAAACTAACGCTGGAAGGCGCCACTTCTTTTGAATTAACCGCCGCCGCGATGGAGCAAGGAATGGTAACGCTATTGCAAGACGGAATTCTAAAGGCCATAGAAGGGATTACGAGTCTTGAAGAAATAACAAGAGTTGCCGGCGACTCCCAATACATTGAAAGTTTATACGGAGCGGCGGTAAGCTCTCTCTTGACGCGAAGCATGGAAATAGACAGAGAAATGATGGAGAAAACCAAAGATATATGGAATCAAAAAGGAAAATTCACTGAAATACTGCGCAATCTTCCACCGGAAAAACTGCTTGAATGGATAACAACGGCCGCCATATGGGCGCGAGCGACCGATATCCATCTTGAACCGCGTGAAAATGAATTCGTCGTTCGTTATAGAATTGACGGATTGCTGGAAACGGCTGCCGAAATGCCAAAAGATTATTTTTTGCCAATGGTAGCTGACTTAAAAATATTAAGTGGAATGAAAACGGAAATTCATAAAAAAATACAAGAAGGGAGATTTAATATTCAAATGGAAGGTGAAACGGAAAATAGAGATACGCGCGTTTCCATAATTCCGGGCGGTTACGGCGAAAATATTGATATCCGTCTATTGGCAAAAGGAATAGAAAAACTCAAAATGGAAACACTGGGATTTACAACTAAAGATATGGAAATAATAGATAAAGAAATTACCAAGCCAAATGGGATCATTTTAGTTACCGGACCCACTTCCGCCGGAAAAACCACAACTCTTTACGCGATGTTAAATAGCGTTAATAAACCCGGAGTCAAAATTCTAACCGCCGAAGATCCGATTGAATATCGTTTGCCGGGGATAATTCAAACTCAAATAAACGAAGAAGAAGGATACACATTCGCCAGCGCTCTTCGTTCTTTTTTGAGACAAAATCCGAATATTATGCTTATCGGGGAAATCCGCGACAAAGAAACGGCCGATATTGCCATTCGCGCCGCTTTAACCGGTCATTTGGTTTTTTCAACAATACACACAAACAGCGCAGTGGAATCAATCCAACGACTTCTAAATATTGGCATAACGGCTCAAGACATAGCATCATCTTTAAATATTGCCATCGCCCA
>JBBTRL010000087.1:0-8480 GCA_038065195.1 Patescibacteria group bacterium | reverse complement strand
ATATATAAGACTTTAACCGCCGGTATATTCAAGGATTGGGCAAGCGCGCTTTGAATTTTTATCGGTCCCCTATATTGCGAGTCGTAATTTTGCGGATGGTAACATTCAAGACCGTATTGATCTTTTTCTTGGGAGCCGTCGGCCGGACAACTGGGATTAAATTCTGTTTTTAAGTCAAAAAGCAGGGTATCGGGAGCTAACCCCTTTATAAACGCCTGGGCATAAACAAAGGGTTTAAATGATGATCCGGGTTGGCGCGGTCTGATTGCTACATTAACATTGCCGTCGTTTTTCGCGTCAAAATAATCATACGATCCAACCATTGATAATATTTCTCCGTTATTGGGATTTATGGCTGCAAGGGCGGCGTTATTCGCTTTGTAGTTTTTCCGGTTTATTTCAACGCGTTCTTTAACGATTTTTTCAGCCTTTTCCTGTAAATCCCAATCAAGAGTTGTTGTCACCTTAAAACCCCTTGTTTCTATGGCATCTTCGCCGTATTTTTCAACTAAGTACGATTTTATATACATAACAAAATGCGGCGCGCGAATATTGCGGAATTCTTGGGAAAATTCCATTTCTTCGTTTTTTGCTTTTTCCAACTCTTCCGCGGTAATATATCCTTTGGCAAACATCCTTTCTAAAATATAAATTTGTCTGTTTTTTAAGTCTTTTTCATTATTGCCATAAGGAGAATAATATGTCGGCGCTTTTGGCAGGGCGGCAAGAATGGCCGATTCACTTAGTGTTAAATCTTCGGCGGTTTTATTGAAAAATGTAATAGCGGCCGCTTCAATGCCATAAGCGTTTGATCCATACGGGACCTGATTCAGATAAAAGTTCAGAATTTCATCTTTTGAGTATTTTTGTTCTGTTTGCAAGGCTAGTATTATTTCTTTAATTTTTCTCGTGAATGTCCTGTCAGATGTCAAAACAGCTTGTTTAATAAATTGTTGGGTTATTGTTGATCCGCCTTGCCGTATTTGCCTATTTTTAATATCAACCCAAAAAGCCCTGATTATGCCTCTGATATCAAAACCGCTGTGTTTGTAAAAATCATCGTCCTCGGCAACGATTGTAGCGTTTTTAACATATTGCGGTATTTCGTCAAAGGGTACGATTGTTCTTTTTTCTTCCCCATGGATGTCGTATAAAAGAATTTTGCCGGTTCGGTCGTAAATTTTGGTTGATTGAGTGATTTTTCTTTCTGATATTTCGGCGGGATCCGGCAAGTCTTTAGCGAAATAGGCGAATATCCCCGCGGAAAATAAAAGTAGCGATATGAAAATCACCGCGATAATTATCAGCGCGGTTTTAATAAAATGTTTGCGTTTTTTGCGAGGATGATTTTTATGATAATAATCCATATTATTACAGTAAGATAAAATAGCCATTGAAGCAAGGACGGTCATATAGTATTATTAAATTATGAATATAATCACCGATCCTAAAAAAATAGACGAAATATTAAATCGCGGAACGATTGTGGAAATTTTGCCGTCAAAAGATGAGTTTAGAAACAAACTTTTGAGCGGCGAAAAATTGCGTTTTTATATCGGTTTTGACGCTACGGCGCCAAATTTACATCTAAGCCATGCCAAAAATTTTATGTTTCTTGAAAAAATTCGCAAACTTGGTCACGAGGTAATTATTCTTTTCGGAGATTTTACGGCAATGATCGGCGATCCTAGTAATAAAGATTCTGTTCGCAGGCAATTATCGCGCGAAGAAGTCGCGAGTAATATTGAAAAATGGCAAGAACTAATAAAGCCGTTAATGGATTTTGAAGACAAAAACAATCCTCCGAAAATAAAGTATAATGGCGAATGGCTTTCTAAATTAAACTTGGCGGACTTGGTTGGTTTAGCGGGTAATTTTACCGTTCAGCAAATATTGGAACGCGATATGTTTCAAAAACGGTTAAAAGAAAAAAAACCGATATATTTGCACGAATTTTTATATCCCTTAATGCAGGGTTACGATTCGGTGGCGATGGATGTTGATGTGGAGGTGTGTGGGACCGATCAGATATTTAACGCGCTTGTCGGCAGGTCGTTATTAAAAAAAATAAAAAATAAAGACAAATTCGTGGTGGCGCTTACATTGATGGAAAATCCGAAAACCGGAGAAATGATGTCTAAAAGCAGGGGGGTCGGCGTTTTTTTAGACGCTTCGCCGGATAATATGTATGGTCAGATTATGGCTCAGCCGGACGAAATGATGAATATTTTATTTATTAACAGCACTTATTTGTCTTTGGAGGAAATAAAAAATATTATAAGTCGGGAAAATCCGAGGGACGCGAAAATGCGACTATCGTTGGAAATCACGAAAATATTTTATGGCGCGGCTGTGGCGCAAAAATCTGAACGGCATTTTATTGAAACCGTCCAAAAGAAGGAAGTGCCGGACGACATTGAAGAGATTAAAATAAAAGCGGGCGAATATTTGTTGCTTGAACTTTTGGTATTATTAAAATTAGTTTTTTCAAAGAATGACGCCAAACGATTGATTGAGCAGGGAGCGGTTAAAATAAATAATGAAATTTTAGTCGATTGGAGAGAAAAAATCGCCGTTAAAGGCGGTGATATAGTGAGGGTGGGGAAACGAAGATTTATAAAAATAGCCCCGCATTAATGCGGGGCTATTTTTTAAAGTATCATATTTCATTTTAATCTCACATTTTTGGCGGCATCCACAAGATATTTTTTAATATCTTTTCTGCCGATTATCATATCATGTTTCATATTTTCTCTTTTTGCAAGAAACGCTTCCGTGTCAATCAATAAATTATCCAATGAGAATTTTAGGTTAACAATGTCTCTTTCTTCGTTTCCCAACGCGCTTCTAACTGATTTTTTTCTAATTATTTTATTTAAATTAAGTTTTTCCGCCACGGAATAACACAAGGAAGTTCGGTACGCGCCAGTATCAATTTTAGCGATAGTTTCGTATTGTTTTTCGTTTGGCCCGAAAATTTTAATTTTTTCCCGGATGCCGATGACTTTTTTACCGGAAATTTCCTCAATTTCTTCTTCAATTTCTCCCCCAAAAAGTTCTCTGCTTATCCGTACCGCGTGCGGCGTATTTTTTGTTTTGAGCCCTATTACCCGTTTTAGCCGTTCTCCCAAAGGAGCTATATTGGCGATTTGAATGGAAAGTCCCGGACGGGCGTTTGTTTCCAGTATTAATGGTCCTTTCTCGCGATCAATGGCAATGTCAACTCCCACAAAACCCAAGCCGGTCGCTTTTTGGACTTCAACAGCCAGTTGTAATAATTCTCTCCAGTTCGGTATTTTTATTCCGCGGAAAGATAATTTTGAACCGGGTATTGTATTTATTAATCTGTCTCTATGCACGGCATGGGTGGTAATGCCGTTGGCCATATCAATGCCAACGCCGATTCCTCCTCGGTGCAGATTCGCGGTGCCTCCCGATTCCGGCGTTGGCAGGCGCAATTGAGCCATAACAGGGATGTTATTAAAGACAATAATTCTGATATCCGGAATTCCTTTATGTGAATATGGCTTGAAAATGGGATGTATTTTTATTCTTTCTTCAAAAATTGCCGCATCGGGAATATTTATTATTGAAAAATCCCCGTCCAAGATAGCCAATATATGATTGTTTAGATCGTTTACGGTAAGAGGGGTTTTGTCGGCTTTTATCCAGCATTCTTGGTTTTTTCTTTTTCCATAAAGTACAATTATTCCTTCTCCGCCCAATCCCCTATTCGGTTTTAACACGAAAGATTTTGGCAAATTTCGCCAACTGAAATTTTTCAATTCTTTTCTGTTGTGGAGTATATAGTAGGTTTCCGCTATCGGCAATCCGGCTTTTTTCAGAATTTTTTTAGTCAGAATTTTACTATCGGCGATATTAATCGCCCTTTTTGAATTAAAAGGGCTTATATATTTTATATTTCTTTCGTTTATTCCCAAAAAGCCTTTACTTTTTTTCAGGAAGTTCCACATATTTTATTACATCTTTAAATCTGATGAATTCAAAAAGTCGCAGTCCAGTCCACTTGCCGAGAAGAATATTTGCGACTATGGATCCGGCAATCACCCAACCAGGTTTTGCTAAAACAAACGATCGTAGAAACTCCAGTCGGACAACAATATAGCAGATAATGGCGATAATAAGAGTTTCAATAGTTAATAATATGGCGGTGCGCGCTCCTTTTTCTATTTGGGCGGAAATGAATTTTTCAACCAAGATTATCATTATTAAAATTGGGAATATTGATGTGCCGATAAACTCGGTTCTTTGCGAGTAGGCCGCCTCCCCAAACATTAAAAGTATGATAAGCGCTACGATGATTACTAAAATTGCCATTCTCGGCAGATATAAAAATCTAAATCGTTTGAGTATTATTCTAACCAAACTTCCTGCCAGAAGGACGGTAATGAAAACGATTATTCCATATCTGATGTCGATAGCTAAAAATACAAAAGTGATAATAAGCGGAGTATAAATACCGAACGTTTTTATGCCGATAATTTGCCGTGAAAAAGCGATAATCGTCGCGATAATCGGGAGCATTAAGATTAAAATAATCGTTTCTTGCGGCACCCCGTTGTTTAAAAGATAATTAATGAAATAAATCATCGTTAGTATTGGCGCGACAGATGGCGGTTGCCAATGCATCCGCGGCATCGTCAGGTTTTGGTATAATATTCAGATTAAGAATTATTTTAACCATTTTTTGGACTTGTTGTTTGTCCGCTTTCCCATAGCCGGTTACAGCTTGCTTTATTTGTAGCGGCGTATACTCCTGCAATGGTATATGATTTAAAACGCAAGTCAATATCATAACACCCCTTGCTTCGCTTACTGCGATAGCTGTTTTCAGGTTTTTGAAAAAGAATAATTTTTCTATCGCGGCGGTATCCGGTTTATGCTTTTTAATTAATTCAGTTATTTTAATGTGGATATTTAAAAATTTATCCCGATTTTGCGTCATCGGGCTTTTTATTATTCCGTAATCAAGACAACGGAGGGTGTTTTGAGTTTTTTCTATAATCCCGTAACCGACAATCGTTGTGCCGGGATCAAGACCAAGGATAATCACGCAAATTTTTCAATTATCAATTTTGCAATCTGCCTACCGGCAGGCAGGTTTACAATGAATTTTCAATTATTTAATTTTGAAAATCAGTTCATTGATAATTGATTGCCCGCCCGCTGGCGTGTCCGCCTTGGGCGGGAAAATTAATTATTGTAAATTTTCATTTTTAACCCGCATTAGTAAAAATATTTTGCACATCATCGTGTTCATCCAACGCTTCCAGTAAATCTTTTAGAGAATTTTTTGTTTTTTCGTCTGAGATTTTTATGTTGCTTTTTGTTTGCCATACCATATTCGCGGATTCTATGCGGATATTTTTTAGCGCTGGATTTTCTTCCAGCGTTTTTTTAATTTCATATAAATTTTCAGGGTTGGTCAATATAGTCATTTTGTCATTTTCTTTTTTTATATCTTCCGCGCCGGCATCAATGGCCGTCAATTCAATAATCTCGTTATTTTCAACACCGTTGGTTATAATTTTACCGATTTTTTCAAACATCCATAAAACATTGCCCGGGTTTGCGATTTTTCCTTTATGTTGGTCAAGAAGGTGTTTTATTTCCGAGATAGTTCGGTTCTTGTTGTCGGTTATACCTTCAATTATTATCGCTGAATTACCCGGGCCATACGCTTCGCAAGTGAATTCTTCAAGTGTTACGCCTTCTAATTCGCCCGTGCCCTTTTTAACCGCCTTTTCTATATTATCTTGCGGCATATTGGCGGCTTTCGCTGTTTCTATGGCCGTGCGTAATCTGGGGTTCATTTGGATATCGCCTCCCTTTTCTTTAGCCGCTACGGTGATAATTTTAGAGAGGTTGCTGAAAAGTTTACCTCGTTTTTTATCAACTGAGGCTTTCCTATTTTTTATATTTGCCCACTTGGAGTGTCCGGACATAATATTAAATGAAAATAATTAGAAATTTGGTTTATTGTATTTTATGTTGTAGATTTACTATGGCATCTTTTACTTTATCAGGGTCTTTAATGTCTTTGAAAATGAATTGTTTTGCTTCGCCGGCGGTTTGCACATGAATATCGCCATAATGGAATAGAGTGGGAATAATGCCAACAACATTCACAGTTACATCTTGAATGCGTGATATGGAAAATTCCGATACCTCTCGCGAGAATAATCCTTTTTGTTCTACATCCATAATTCTTTGGCTTGTTACAATCCAAATATCAAGATAATAATCAACCCAGATGATCAAAAAATAAGTCCAAGTAAACATATAGTATATTAAGGCGCCAAGAACAAGCAAGATATTTCGCGGATATATTATGATTTGCGGGAAAAATTTGCGGATAAAAGGATAAATGACAAAAGGCGCGGCGGCTATAATAATAATAGCCGCTATTTTCGTGTAAATAATTAAGGGATGACGCCTTAATGTCAATATAATCTTTTCGTTTTCTAAAAAATTAAGCATATTTAGCATAGCAACTCCGCGTTGCCGAGTATAATGTTAAATTATATTTTCCCAAGGAGTTGTGACTAATAAAATCAATAAAGATAAGATAAACATGATTGAGACTCCAATAGAAATCCATGTCATTCTAGATGTTGCGTCTCCTTTGACACCGTATTTTTTGAGATGATAAACAATAGCGGCAGTAATAGCTGAATATATAATAATGGTTATTAAAATTATAGCGAGTACTATGAGAAACATACGATTTTATAATAGTATATTTTGCTTTGAGTTGTCATATTTTATTCCCAAGTGTTTATACGCATGTTCTGTCGCCACTCTTCCTCGCGGCGTGCGGGCGATGAAACCGATTTGCATTAAGTATGGTTCGTAAATATCTTCAATCGTGTCTATTTCTTCACTGGATGCGGCGGCTAATGCTTGCAATCCGACCGGTCCGCCATTGAATTTATCAATGATAATTTTAAGCAGTCTTTTATCGGCCGGTTCCAGTCCGATTTCGTCTATTTCAAGCATCTTTAAAGCTTCCTTAGCCGTTTGCTCGCTTATAACGCCGTCGCATTTTACATCTGCATAATCACGGACTCTTTTTAAAAGTCGGTTTGCTACTCGCGGAGTTTTGCGTGAACATTGGGCGATGGTTTCTATTCCGGATTTCTCTGTTTTTACATTCAATATTTTACTTGATCTATTGAGTATTTTTTCTACATCACCGTCATTATAAAAATCTAGCCGGTGAGTTACGCCAAAGCGGCTTCGGAAAGGAGACGAGAGGAGTCCAATGCGGGTGGTGGCGCCGATGAGAGTGAATCGTGAAAGATTTAATTGTAATGTTTTGGCGGATGGCCCTTTGCCGATGATTATGTCCAAAACATAGTCCTCCATTGCCGGATATAAAATTTCTTCCACTAATTTGTTTAAGCGATGTATTTCGTCTATAAAGAGAATGTCTCCGTCGGCGAGATTGGTTAAAATAGACGCTAAATCGCCAACTTTTTCAATAGCCGGACCGGATGTTATTTTTAAATTGGCGCCGGTGCTTTTGGCTATAATATGCGCTAAACTTGTTTTGCCGATGCCAGCCGGACCGTAAAGTAATATGTGTTCCAGCGCTTCTTTTCTTTTTTGAGCCGCTTCAATAAGAATTTTAAGATTTTCTTTTATTTTTTCTTGTCCATAGTATTCTTCAAAGTTTTTTGGTCGCAAAGAAAAATCCAGATTCTTATCTTCTGTTTGTTTTTTCGCGGAAATTACGGAAAAATCGTCGGAATTCATTGACATAGAATGTTATTTATGTTAATATGACAAGTTAATAAGTAAATACTTGACTTGCGTGTTGTTTTGGCGGTATTGTGCAGAGTCCGTTCCTTAATCTGTAGGCAATTAGGTCTTTATTGATTTTTTAGGGATTTTCTCTCAGTTAAGGATAATTTGGCTTCGGCTGGATTATTCCTCGGAAAAATCTTGGCTTTAACCTCTTAACGGTTAAAGTAGTTGCCTACAGATTAAGGAACGGTTTTTATTGTAAATTATTAAGTAATTTAAAAATTTATGTATTTGGTTAACATTAAAAGCCAAACGGGCAACCGGACGGCTTTTTAATTTATTCCGTTACTCTTTTTACTTCATTAAGCGTGGTAATTCCTGCCAGCGCTTTTAGTATCCCGTCTTGCGTCATTGTGGTCATATTTTTTTTCTTCAGTTCAATATCTATTTGTTGGACAGGAGTGTTTTTGGAAATTAAATCTTGTATTTCATTATCATTTATTAATATTTCAAAAATGCCAAGTTGTCCTTTAAAGCCGGTTGGAGAGCATTTGGCGCATCCTTTCGGTTTGTAAAGTTTCGGCGACTTGAGGGATTCTTGATTGTTTTGCGACAGATTTTCTTGGATGTATTTTAATTCTTCCGTTGTTGGAACGAATTCTTCGCGGCATTCCGGGCAAAGTTTGCGGACAAGCCGTTGGGCGATGGCA
>JBBTRL010000086.1:0-1512 GCA_038065195.1 Patescibacteria group bacterium | reverse complement strand
AACCGACGGCGGCGGCTCTTGCTTACGGATTTAATAAGAAAAAAGATGAACAGATTGTTGTTTTTGATTTTGGCGGAGGAACATTTGATGTCTCCGTGCTGGAAGTTTCGGAAGATACTGTTGAAGTTAAAGCGATTGGCGGCGATACGCATCTGGGCGGAGATGATTTTGATCAAAAAATAATCGCTTGGTTTATCAATGAATTTAAGAAAGATCAAGGCATTGATTTATCAAAAGACCAAATGGCGCTTCAACGATTAAAGGAAGCGGCGGAAAAAGCCAAGCATGAACTTTCGTCAACAATAGAAGCGGAGATTAATATTCCGTTCATTACATCCGATTCGGCTGGTCCAAAGCATTTGAATATTAAATTTACCAGAGCGAAATTGGAAGAATTGGTGGGGGAATACATTGATAGGGCGATTGAAATAACAAAGAAAACGGTTAGCGATGCTGGATTTCAAATTAAAGATATTGATGAGGTGATATTGGTTGGCGGTCAAACGAGAATGCCGGCAATGCAAGAGGCGGTTAGAAAATTTTTTGGAAAAGATCCGAACAAATCAATCAATCCGGACGAAGTCGTGGCGATAGGCGCGGCGGTGCAGGGGGGAATTATGCAGGGAGACGTGAAAGATGTTTTACTTTTAGATGTTACGCCGTTATCTCTTGGCATAGAAACTTTGGGCGGAGTTATGACAAAATTAATTGATAAAAACGCCACCATTCCCACGGGAAAAACACAAGTTTTTTCTACCGCGGTTGATAATCAATCGTCTGTTGAAATCCATGTTTTACAGGGCGAGAGAGAAATGGCGGCAGATAATAAAACTTTAGGCAGATTCATACTTGACGGCATATTGCCGGCACCGAGAGGCGTGCCACAAGTTGAGGTTGTGTTTGATATAGATGCCAATGGAATTTTAAGCGTTAAAGCGAAAGATAAAGCGACAAATAAGGAGCAATCAATAAGAATTGAAGCGTCGTCCGGTCTTTCCAAGGAAGAAATAGAAAAAATGAAACGCGATGCGGAAACGCACGCCGAAGAGGATAGAAAGAAAAAAGAAACTATTGAAGTTAAAAATACGGCTGATACTTTGGTTTATACCACGGAAAAAGCTTTGCGAGATGCCGGCGATAAAATAACCTCCGAAATTAAAAAAGAAATTGAGGAAAAAATTGAAGCATTAAAGAAAATTAAAGATAGCGATAATATTGAAGAAATTAAAAAAACAACGCAAGAATTATCGCAAACCATTCAAAAAATAGGAGCTGAACTTTATAAAACATCGCCTGACGGCAAAGAGCCGGACAATAAAAATAACTAATAATTAAATAAAAATAAGGCTTCAGAATTTGTATTTCTAATCATATCTATGATTAGAAATAGTATTCTTGGTCAATCACATAATTATGAATAACAAAGAAATGGAACCAAAGGCAACGAAAAAATACGAAAAAGAATTCTTTAAATGCGGAAATGGAGGATGTAAATTCAATGGAAACTTAAAG
>JBBTRL010000085.1:913-5890 GCA_038065195.1 Patescibacteria group bacterium | reverse complement strand
TATTCGGTGTGGATATATTTTACCGTTAGTATGTTGCAGGCGATGATGTGCGGAAAAACAAATATTGTTTTTGTCGTTTCTCTGTTGATTTTTTGCAGTAGTTCGTTTTTTTTGATAGGAAAAAGAAGTGAATTTATTGTTTTTCATCAAGGTGGGCAAATGCCGGTTGTGCTTGAGCGCAATTTAAGATTAGTGATTCCATATACTTACGATATGGTTGCATTTAACTGTCATCAAGCATTGATTATTATTGATGACAATCAAAAAGCGACGGTGGATTTTGAATTTTTCAAAGATAGCGTATTGATGATTCAGCACGGTTTTGTCGGTCAAAAAGATTTCGCCGAGGAAATTCAAAAAAGAGCAGATCCGAGATTTTTTACAATGAATGATGCGGACAGGAAAGCATATTTGGATTCTTTTGGTATATATGGTTTGCGATGGAAAATGGTAAGTATAGAAATCAGCAATATTAAATAAAAAAGTGTTTTGATATTTTTAATATTTTTTTGTCCTTTAAGTTTAGTAATTAAAACTTAAAGGACATTTTTTAAATAAAAACAGCCAAGACTATTATCTTCGCTGTTTTTTAATTATTTGCTCATTGATTACGGCCAAAAAGGTAATATTTTTCTATTTTTTTGGGAATGGCGACCTAATAAGATGTGCCAGAGAGCGCTTTCTTTCGTAACAGGTAGTCTTTTGTTTTGCGAAATAAATTCAGCCAGATATTTCATTCTGGCGAAACATGCGTCTATTTCCCCCGGTTTCAGTAAATTTTGCAACAATTTCTGTAATTCTTCATATTTATCATGTGATTTAAGAAAATGTTTTATTTTTTCCATTATTACATAAATTTCCGAAAGGTTCGGTGAGACATAATTTATATAGTCCATTCTTAAATCATCATTTCCAAAACTTAATCCATTGTCTATTGCGTATAATTTATTTTCCGTCACAAGAATGTTATACCAATTGCGGTCCGAATTATAGATTATATAATCTAGCGCAAATAAGTTTATGAATTCTTGACAGAATTTTTCCAATTCTTTTTCTTTGTGCTTCATCGCTATTTTAGCGTTGGGAATAAATTCTTGCAAACTGCCAATATTGCCGTCTATTTCTCTGATAACAGTTGCGGGAATTAAGTTAAATCCTAAAAATTTATTAATAAGATAACTGGCATACTCTCTTTTATAGTAAGTCCGCCGGTGACTGCCGGTCTTAAGTATTCTCTTTCACCGTCTTTTGGTTTGAATATGCCATAAATATCGCCTATCTTCACTTTAAAGGATTTATTCCAAGAGCAAAGGTTGGATAGTGAATCATATTTTTCCACTTTACCGGATATTAAAATTTTTTCTTTTTCCGTTACCGTTAATTCCGTCAAAGTTATACCCCTTTCATAGAAAGTTTTAATGTGTAAAGAACAATAATTTGGTATTATGCGGTAGAGTATCAAATGAGTCAATGTAAAAACACTTGACAATAAGATATATTTTGGTATTATATTATTATACGGTTATTTTGAAAATATACATTTTTAATAAAAAGAGGTAATAAAATGGTGGATTCATCAGATAAAGAAAATGGTATGCATGAGGAAAACATAAGAATATTGAAATTTAATTTTAAGTATGAAAATGTTGAAATTATTTATAGTGAAAAATTGGAATATTACAAATATTCTCGCATAAGAATATTTATTCCGATTTTCGTAATGCGGGATGTGCTGGAAGCGTTGAAAACATCATTGAAGAATTAATTTATTGTTTTCGGTAAATTCTCAAGACAAATCTTGGGATTTTTTTTATTTATGTTATTATTGAAATATGTCTCAATACTATAATCCAAAACGGAAAAGAAATTTTTTTGATCCCAAAAGCGGCGAACCGTTTCGTTTGAGCCGGTCCAAAATTGATTTATTTTTGGGATGTCCGCGTTGTTTTTATCTTGATCGTCGGCTGGGAGTCGGTCGTCCGCCGGGATTTCCGTTTTCACTTAATTCCGCAGTTGATTTTTTGCTTAAAAAAGAATTTGATATTCATCGCGCGGAACAAACCGCGCATCCTTTAATGGAAGCATATGGAATTAAAGCCGTGCCTTTTGAGCATAAAATGATAGGCGAGTGGCGTGATAATTTCAAAGGCGTGCAATATCATCATCAGTCGACCAATTTTATTGTTACCGGAGCGGTTGACGATGTTTGGGTTAATCTAAAAAATGAATTAATTGTTGTTGACTATAAATCCACAAGTAAAAATGGTGAAGTTAATATTGACGCGGAGTGGCAGATCGGTTATAAACGGCAAATGGAGGTTTATCAATGGCTTTTAAGAAAAAACGGTTTTGATGTTTCGGAAACCGGATATTTCGTATATTGCAACGGCGACACTGACAAGAATGCTTTTGACGGTAAATTGGAATTTAACATTAAAATTATACCTTACACCGGAAATGGTAATTGGATTGAAGGCGCGCTTATCGGCGCTCATAAATGCTTGTCGGGCGATAAAATTCCCGCGGCTGACAAGGATTGCGATTATTGTAATTATATTAACGCGGCGCAATCCGTTGTTCCTCGCGGGCGTCGCGGAGAAAAAAAAGTGAAACAATCGGGACAGATCCCGCCCTTTCAGCAAGAAAAAGCGGGGCAGGCATTTTTATTATAATTATGAATTGGAATTCAATAAGAAAAGAATTTCCTTTGTTAAAAGAAAAGTATCCTATTTTTGGCAGAGGCGATATTGGCGGAGAATCAATCGCATATTTGGATAATGCGGCATCAACTCCGATGCCGTTGTTTTTGCAAAAAAAATTTTGCGAAATTTTCAATAAGTATTATTCCAATGTTCATAGTGGCGCGCATTATTTTTCTATAATTTCCACCGTAAAATATGAAGAAGCGAGGAAAACAGTAATGAATTTTATCGGCGGTAATAGAAGAACGCATCAAATAATTTTTACTTATAATACCACCGATGCTTTGAATTTAGCGGCGCATTTAATAAAAAGCGAGTCGGGCGCGGTTTTGGCAAGTGAAATGGAACATCATTCCAATTATTTGCCGTATTTGCGCGATAATGTTGTTAAGCTTTTTCGCGTGGATGAATTTGGTAATATTGATTACGCGGATTTGGAAAAAAAATTGAAGAAATATAAAGTTAAATTGGTGGCGGTTTCCGGCGCTTCCAATGTAACCGGAATTTTATCGGATATAGGTTTAATAGCGGAAATGGCGCATAAATACGGCGCGAAAATTTTGATTGACGGCGCGCAAGCATTGGCGCATATGTCATTAGATGTAAAAAAATACGGCATTGATTTTTTCGCGGGCGCCGGACATAAAATGTATGCGCCGGGTGTTGCATTTTTATATGCTTCGCGAGCGATATTAGATGAAAGAGAACCATACAGACCGGGCGGAGGAACGATAAATTATGTGGTTCGGGACGATGTTTGTTATGCCGAGTCCCCGGAACGACACGAAGGGGGAACGCCGAATATCGCGGGCGCGATTATTTTAGGCGAGGCGATGAAGTGGTTGAAAAAAATCGGGATGAAAAACATCAGAAAGCACGAAATGGAATTATTCCGATATTTAATCGGCGCGTTAAAAAAAATACCGCAAGTTAAAATTTACGGAGATTTGGATTTTGAGCGGCATTTAGGTCTTGTTTCGTTTAATATAACGGAAGTTCATCATAGTTTGGCGGCAGCCATATTGAATTATGAAGCGGGCGTGGCGGTCCGTAACGGTTGTCATTGCGCGCATATTTATTTGGCGCGATTGTTGGAATTAAATAAAAATGATATTGAAAAAATAAAGAAAATTTTAGTTAAAAAACAAAAAGGATTTACGGAAGCGGAAAGTTTAATAATTCCCGGAACATTGCGCGCGTCTTTGGGTATTTTTAATGATAAAAAAGATGTTGATAAATTAATTGAGGGGGTTAAGATGATTGCGGAGAAAGAATGGGAAGGGGATTATGCGTATGATAGAGGAAACTATAAGATTAAAATAAAATAGTATGTTAAAATATCCGGAAAAAATTTATTTTGATTGTGCCGCGACGACGCCGATTGATCCCGAAGTGAAAAAGGCGATGGCGCCGTATTTGGAAGATAAATTCGGCAATCCGTCGTCAACTCATTCTTTGGGGCAGGAAGCGAGAATAGCGGTGGATAAATCACGCGAGATGATCGCGGATTTTTTAGGTTGCAATTTCGTTGAAATATATTTTACATCTGGCGCCACTGAAGCGAATAATTTAGCGATAAAGGGAGTTTTAATGAACGAGGTTAAGCCTCACTCATTAAAAGCGGTTGTTACGAGCCGGATTGAGCATAAATCAGTTTTGAAGCCGATTGAATCTTTAGAAAAAGCGGGATTGATTGAAGTGATATATTTATCTGTCAGCAAAGGCGGTGTTGTGGATATAAGCAATTTAAAGAATGAAATAAAAGAAAATACGGTATTGATTTCCGTGATGTATGTTAACAACGAAACCGGCGTTATTCAGCCCGTTGAAGAAATCGGAAAAATAATAAAAGAATGGAAAACGGAAAATAGATCAAAGTTAGGAATTCAATATCCGTTGTTTCACATTGACGCGGTTCAAGCCCCGCCCTTTCTTGCGGAAAGGGCGGGGCAAGCTACCGGACATTTATCAATGAATGTTCGTGAGCTCGGTTGCGATTTACTTTCCATTTCTTCGCATAAAATTTACGGGCCAAAAGGCGTTGGAGCTTTGTTTATTAAAGACGGTACACCTATAAAACCGTTGATTGAAGGAGGAGGGCAGGAGTTTGGTTTAAGAGCGGGGACGGAGAATGTAATGGGAATTGTTGGATTTGGAAAAGCGATAGAATTGATACAGTTTAAAAATAATAAATCGCAAATAATTAAACAAGTTTCAAGTTTACACGATTATTTTGAAGAAAATTTATTGAAAAAAATAAAAAATGTTTTTATAA
>JBBTRL010000085.1:0-903 GCA_038065195.1 Patescibacteria group bacterium | reverse complement strand
ATAAATGGCGGATCCGCGTCGCGCGCGCCGCACATCAGCAATATTTTGTTTCGCGGCGTAGAAGCGGAAACATTGCTTATCGCGCTTGACGACGCCGGTATTATGGCGTCGTCCGGTTCCGCTTGCCAAGCTAAAGCCATTGAGCCGTCGCATGTTTTGCTCGCGATGGGACTTTCTCGAAAAGAGACGATGAGTTCGGTGAGGTTTAGTTTTGGTAAATTTATAACAAAACAGGATATTGATAAAGTTTTAGAAGTTTTACCGGAGATGGTTGAAAAATTGAGAAAATAAAACTGACTCATCGTTAATAACGAGTCAGTTAGATTGTCATTTACTTTTATCGCGATAATAATCGCGACTACTGCTATAAGAACAATAAAAAAATAAATAATATTTATTCAATCTCATCTTTTATTTTTATCACGATAATAATCGCGAATACTACTGTAAGAGCGATAAAAGCATAAATAAGATTCATAAAAACTCCTCCTTATTGGCTCATTAGGGCTATAAGCAGGCCCAATGGCCCCAAAATGTAAGAGTAAGAATAAATAAAAATTTTTTCTTTCTTGCTAAGCAAACGCGTTTTATTTTGAACGTAGTCGTTTTTGTCTATCGGTTCCGACCATGATTTTTTCAACATTTTTACTGTGAGCGGCGCTCCCAGTAAAAATACGCAACCAAATATCCATAAAACTTTTTTCATTTCTACACCCCTTCTTTTAAAGAAAAAAACAACTTATCATCAGGATTAAACCCGATAGATAAAATATAATCCCTAGTATTTTAAAAACATCAAAAATATCTATTTGACGCATCCGAGATTTCAATGATTTGAAAATATTCATTGCACATGATGAGATACATAGGTAACGCCTTGAAAATCAAGAAATATGACAAACA
>JBBTRL010000084.1:0-8075 GCA_038065195.1 Patescibacteria group bacterium | reverse complement strand
GGTGTTTCACTTGCGGCTTTTTTATCTTTGGGCGTTATAGCGTTTAGCCAGGGCAGATATGATTTGGCGGCTTTTTGCGGTATCGTGATAGGAGCGACATTGGCGTTTTTGTGGTTTAACATATATCCCGCCCGTTTTTTTATGGGTGATACCGGTTCAATGTCTTTGGGAGTTACTTTGGGAGTTATCGCTATGCTTACCAATACGGCTTTGCTTTTGCCGTTTATAGCGTCCGTTTTATTTATTGAGACATTGTCGGTTATTATTCAATTTTTTTACAAAAAAATAAGAGGCAGAAAATTATTTTATTCCACGCCCTTACATCATCATTTTGAAGCTATGGGTTGGCCGGAGACAAAAATCACAATGCGTTTTTGGATTATTGCCGGCGTTATGGCTTTTATCGGCGTTGTGATCGGGCTTTTGGGGTAATTTTATGTTTATTTTAGACAACATTTTTACAATTTTTATGTATTTATTTCCGGTTTTATTTGTATTTCTGGGCGTTATTATATTTATGCAGATAATGCAGCGGCGCGGACGGCTTATAAAGTCGCTTAATATGTCTTTGCTTTTAGTAACAATGCCAAAAGATAATCAAAAAGAAGAAAAAACCGAGAACATTAAAGATATTATCGGTCAGATTGAACAGTTGTATTCAATTTTGGGGAGTATCGGGGCGAAAGATTCTTCGAATGGTTTTTTTTCAGGACCATCTTATTTGGGTTTGGAAATCGCTTCAATCGGCAAAGAAATAAATTTTTATATTGCTATGCCGAAACATTGGCAAGAATCCGTAATTAAGCACATTCAGGGAATTTATTCAAATAGCGAGGTGCAAAAAATTGAAGATTACAATATTTTTAATCCGCAGGGTTTTGAAGCGGCTACGCGATTGTCTTTAAAAAAGGAATATTTTTTACCAATTAAAACATACAAACGATTGGAGGCCGATTCCATAGGCGAGATTTCCAATGTTTTTTCCAAAATACGGGACGGAGAAGGCGGAGCGGTGCAAATTATATTTAAAAGGGAAGATTCCAAGTGGCGTCATTTGGCGCAAGGCATTGCTCGGGAAATGCAGAAAGGAAAGAGTTATTATGAAGCGAGAAGCGTGGCTGGCAAAGGCGCGTTCAGGAAAATAGCCGGAGAAATGTCGGATTCAATCAAAAGTGGCAAAGATGCGCAAAAAGGAAAATCGTCGGAAGAATTAAAACCCATTACTCCCATGCAGCAGGAAATTATTAAAATGCTTGAAGAAAAATCAAGCAAAATGGGATTTGGCGTTAATATTCGTTTGGTTGTTTCGGCCTTGACGCAGGAACGAGCCGATGAGTTGTTAAGCCAATTGAAAGACGCTTTTTCTCAATTTGACGAGCCGAATCTGAACGGATTTAACTTTTCTAAAGGCAATAAAAAAAGCATAATTTATGATTTCAGTTTTAGAAATTATGATTCAAAGCATAGGATGATTTTAAATACGGAGGAGTTGGCGAGTGTTTTCCATTTTCCGATTTCTGGCGTAGGAACGCCTAAAATAAAATGGTCCAAAGCCAGGTCCGCTCCCGCTCCGGTTGATTTGCCTCAAGAAGGAATTGTTATCGGTAAAAATATTTTTCGGGGAGAAGAGACGGAAGTCCGAATTGCTAACGATGATCGTCGCAGGCATTTATATCTTCTTGGTCAGACCGGCACGGGTAAATCTGTTCTTATGCAGGAAATGGTACGGCGGGATATTAAAGCGGGTAAAGGAGTTTGCGTTATTGATCCGCACGGAGATCTTATTGAAAGAATTTTAGAAACGGTGCCGAAAGAAAGAATAGAGGATGTAATTTTATTCAACCCTTCTGACTTGGAAATGCCGATAGGTTTGAATATGTTTGAATATGATCAAAATCGGCCGGAGCAAAAAACTTTTATTATCAATGAATTGATAAATATCGTGCAGAAGCTTTTTGCCGCTTTGCCCGAAGCGTTCGGGCCGATGTATGAGCAATATACGCGCAATACTATGCGGCTTTTATTGGACAATGCCGATATTGGACCTTTTACATTAATGGAGATGCCGAAAATTTTCGTCAATGCGGAATTTCGCCATTATTTACTTTCGCGTGAAAGCAATGTGGCGGTGAAAGAATTCTGGCAGTCGGCTGAAGCGGCGAAAGGCGAACAATCTTTGGAAAATTTTTCTACTTATATCACATCCAAGTTTGATAATTTCATTAACAATGAGTATGTTAAGTTGATTATCGGTCAGGCGAGGAGCGGTTTGAATTTTCGCGATATAATGGATAACGGGAAAATCTTACTTGTTAATTTAACAAAAGGACGATTGGGGGATATTAATTCTTCTTTGCTCGGTATGATTATTGTCGGTAAGATTTTATTGGCTTCTTTTTCGCGTGTGGATATACCGGAAAATCAGAGGAAAGATTTCTATCTTTATATTGACGAGTTTCAGAATTTTACCACTGACAGTATTTCGTCTATTTTGGCGGAGGCGAGAAAATATCGTTTGAATTTGGTGATTGCCCATCAATTTGTCGGTCAGCTTCAGGAAAAAATCCGCGATGCCATATTCGGCAATGTCGGATCAATGGCGATATTCAGGATCGGGGCTGAAGACGCGGAATTTATAGCGAAGCAATTTAAGACTGTGTTTTCCGAAACAGATCTTATTAATATTGATAATTTTAATGCGTATATTAAAATGTTAATCAATGGTAGAATATCTCGACCGTTCAATATCGTAACTTATTCTCCGGAAAAAGGCGTTCCTGAAATCGCTTCGTTGGTGAAAGAGTTTTCACGCAAAATGTATGGTCGGTCGAAAGAAATGGTGGAAAAAGAAATACTGGAACGATCGCAAGTGGCGGAAGACGACGATGACGAGGAATAGTTAATAGCATTAAATATGTCTTTAGTTTTATATCGTAAATATCGTCCCGGATTATTTTCCGAAGTAGTCGGGCAAGATTATATTATCGGCAGTTTGAAGGGCGGTTTGACCGGCGGGAAATTTTCCCACGCTTATCTTTTTACCGGACCGCGTGGTACGGGAAAAACATCAGTTGCTCGTATATTGGCAAAAGCGTTTAATTGCGAAAATTTAACGAATGGCGAACCGTGCGGAAAATGCGATTTTTGTAAAATTATCGCAAGAGGAGAAGCGATGGATATCATGGAAATTGATGCGGCGTCAAACCGCGGCATAGATGAAATTCGCGCCTTGCGCGATGGGATCAGATTTGTTCCCGCTTTGCTCAAATACAAAATTTTTATAATTGACGAGGTTCATATGTTGACCAAGGAATCATTCAATGCTTTGCTTAAAACACTTGAAGAACCGCCGGCGCATGCTATTTTTATTCTTGCGACAACTGAAATTCACAAAGTTCCATTGACGATTATTTCCCGTTGTCAAAGATTTGATTTTCAACGCTTGGAAGCGGATAAATTGATTGGACGACTTAAAAAAATCGTAAAATTAGAAAAGGCCAAAATTAGCGATGAGGCGTTAAGATTTATCGGTCTTGCGTCGGATGGATGTATGAGGGACGCGGAAAGTTTATTGTGGCAGATTATCGCTTCCGGAGATAAAAAAATTGAACTTGAAGATGCGCAGAAAATACTGGCTATTGCCGATAGTAAAACAATTTTTGATTTTTTTGGAATGATTTTCAGCGGAGATCGTTATGCGTTATTTTTAATAATAAATAATTTGGTTGACAGGGGTATTGATATCCAACATTTTATACAGGACGCGATCGGTCATTTAAGAAAACTTGTTTTTATGGCGGTTTGTTTTTCGGGGAAAACCGATTCTGTTTTTTGCGATAATTCTTCAAAGGCGGGAGGGAAGGCGGAAGAGGCGCGATTTTTTGACGAGTGGACTGATGAACAAAAAAAAATTGCGCATTCGCGGGCTATTGGCTTGAAGACAGAAAGTTTTATAAGCATTTTAAATATATTCGTGAAAGCTTTGGATGATTTGCGTAAATTTCCTTTGCCACAGATGGCCTTGGAATTGGCGGCGTTAGAGGCCGTTGAAGACTTGGAAGGAAATTTTTTAGCAGGCGTTGTTGATGAAGCGAGTCCGTTGAAAAAAGAAGAAAAGTCAATGGAAAATAAACATATTGATGTCACAGAGAAAGAAAGTAAAGCAAATGCGAATAAAAAGGACTCTTTGAAAGAAACGGCGCTTAATAAAAAAGAAAAAACGACGCAAAACGAGTTGACGATTGGCGGTATTAACAATAATTGGGACGATGTTTTGAAAGAAGTTAAATTATATAATAATTCTTTGTTCGCTTTTTTGGGAGCTTCCGCGCCACGAGAGTTGGAAAATAATATTTTGGTTATTGCCGTAAAATATAATTTTCATAAAGAACGGTTGGAAGAAATAAAGAATAGATTGATAATTGATACGGCGTTGGAGAAGATTTTTGGCAAGAAAATGAAATTAAAATTTATTTTGGATCAAAATCTAACCTTATCGCAAAGAATAAGCGAAGGAGCCAAAGATTTAGTGTCTTCCGCCTTGGAAATTTTCGGGGGGAAAGTCGTGGAATGATTTTTTATATCGGGGAGTCGTCTAATGGTAGGACAGCGGCCGGCGCGAAGTCCCGCTTAAAACTGGGGGATCGTCTAATGGTAGGACTCCACCCTTTGAAGGTGGCTATGAACGTTCGAATCGTTCTCCCCCAGCCAGTTGGGAAAATGCAAGTTTGCAGAAGAAACCTCGCGGCGCGTTCCGCGTCGCTCGGCTAAGATTTGAAAGGGATTTTTTGGCGAAAAGGAAAAGGATTTATCA
Organism: Patescibacteria group bacterium; assembly: GCA_038065195.1. Lineage (GTDB taxonomy): Bacteria > Patescibacteriota > Minisyncoccia > GWA2-38-13b > GWA2-38-13b > GWA2-38-13b. The sequence goes on along the minus strand of JBBTRL010000084.1, from coordinate 3,262 downwards.
ATGAAGGGCAAAAGAAATTTTTTCATCAATTTTTTAACAAGGTTGAAGCAATAATTAAACATTTAACCAACAAACATATGATAAGCAAATTTGAAGGTGGTGGGTCGCCAGAAAAGGAAAAAGGTTATCCTGCTGATTTTGTCGCGAAGGTTAAGGCAGAGTTTTCTGATCGGGATAAACTTCATCAAGCCCTTGACGCTGGGAGCGATATTGTCTCGTTATTTTGATGACTCTCGCGGTTTCTCGATGAAGCCAAGGGATATCGTCAAGTTTCTTGAGGGCGGAAAACAATATGAAGTTCTTGAGACCGCCAAGAAACAGAGCGCTTTAATAAGGTAATGTGCACAGACATATGGCGCTCTGGCAAGCATAGAAGAAGGCGTTTCCGGATTAGTGCATATTTCCGGATTCAAAACGGAAGCCGAAATGAAGCAAAGGTTGGAAATCGGTCATTCCCATAACCGCCAAATCGCCAACTTTGAATCAAAAGAAAACAAATTAACACTAATTTATTTAGAAAGATAATTTTTCCCAAAAAAATGTTTAATTCAACTAACAAAACAAGCCGGATTATTTGGATAATTCTGATAATTTTTGTCGTTATGAGCGCCGTTGCCGGACTAAAATTATTTACTGAGAATTTGCCCAAAAAAAACAATGCCTCACAGGAAGCCGCTCTTCAAAAAGATACCCATTTCGGCCTTGATAAAATAGGCAATCTTTCGCAATCCGGACAAACATTAAAAAAATTCGGCATCACGTGGACTTATAAAGACATAAATCCAAATATGCCGTCCAAAGAAATTGACGATTTTATAAAAAAAGCCGAGGATTTGGAGATTGTTCCTGTTTTAAACCTTTCTACGGCTGACAGGAAATATCCATCCGATGAAATTGCATGGAAAAACTTCATTCAAAAAACAGTGGATCGTTATGACGGCGATGGGAAAAACGACTTGCCAAAATTAAAAACTCCGATTAAATACTGGCATGTCATACAAGAATGGAAGGTTCACTGGAAAGGAACGGCCGAAGAATATGTGGCATTTTTGAATATGACGGGCGATACCATAAAAAAAGAAGACCCCGATGCCAAAATTGTTTTGGTCGGCATCGCCGGGCGCGCCATGGAAGCCTTAGTTTATAAGTATAATCTGGTGAAAACTCCGGCTCCTTTGGAAATTCAAGGGATTACAGGGAATCAAGATTATGAAAATGAGATGAAGTATATATTTGAAAATGGGAAATACGACATTGTTGATTTCCATTCGTACGAAAAAAATTACTTTATAGAAGCCAAGGTGAAATTATTGCGCGATGTTTATAAAATAAAAAAGCCCATTTGGGTAATGGAAGCCGGCGGACCGTTTCTTAAAAAATCAGAAGGTTATACCAATGAAATATCCGCCCAATTTTTGGTAAAACAGCATGTCCAGGCTTTCGCTAATGGTATTGAACGGTATATCTGGGCATTGGGAACGGCCAAAAGCGGGGGCGTGTGGGATTCCGAACCTTGGATTAATATGCCTCTTTTAGACACTAAACAAAAACCGAAACAGTCTTTTTACACCTTTGATGTTCTGGTGGACAAATTGAAAGGTTTTACCAAAGTTGAAAATTTGACAATCAAAAATGACGGGCCGGAAAGCGACTATGTTTATGTTTTCAAATTCATTAAGCCCGACAAAACAGTTTATGTCCTTTGGGCAGATGCCGGAGCAAAGCATTCTATTCAATTTTCCGGAAAATCAAATGTTTTGGTAACTGACACCATTACGGCTCCAGGCCAAAAAACACCCAAAACAAAATCATTTTCGCCAAAAAACGGAAAGGTGACTTTTGACCTCACGGCAAATCCGCTATTCGTGGAATAAAAAATGTTTTAACCACAGACATTTGTCGGTTCGTTAATTGATAATAATTATAGCATTTCATTCGGTGTTTTTTCATTTGGATACACATCTTCCCAAGCTAATGCTTTGGGAGAAAAACCGCCATATGTGGTGGTTAGAACAATATTGGCTGAGCGCCGTATTCATAAATAAAAAGACCGCTTAGTAATCAGCGGTTTTTTCGTTAGCTCATTTTATTTTTCATAATTTTGATATATGATTTAGTCTATGAATAAATCTGACCAAGAATTTTTTTCAAACTATCTCAACGGAGATGCGGAGCCTCTTGGTATTTTAATTCGCAGGTATTTAAAGCCGATTTACAGTTTCGTATATGGATACATTGGCAATTCGCAGGATACTAAAGACATTACGCAGGAAATTTTCGTAAAAGTTTGGCGTCATATCAAAAGATTCGATCAAAGCATTGTTTTTTTTGATCTTTTTTGTGGAACAGCGATAGTTCAATCTTTCGGGAAGGTCTATACTGGTTACCCTGTTTTTAAACCGAAAAAAGACTCGACTAAGGCACTTAAATTTGTTATGATAAAATGGTTATGATAATCATCAAATGGAATTGTTTACAGACTGGCAGATTGATTCAGTCGGTTTGCAAGCTTTATTTGTATAATAATTATGAGAATTAAACATTTAATTTTAATTATTGCGATTGCGGTCGTCGGTTACGGAATTTTTACTTTTAGGTCAAAGCAGGGACCGGTCGTTGATAATGAAAATATGATAGCTGTCATTAAGGGCAGTGTTGATGTTGGTCCTATTTGTCCGGTTGTAAGGGAGGGCGTGCCGTGTCCGGTGCCCGCGGAAGCGTATACTTCGCGACAGATAGTTATTTATCAATTGGACGGGATTACCGAAATAGCGCGTTCGGCTATCAATGCGGACGGCGCATATTCATTTGAGCTTAAGCCGGGTTCATATGTGCTTGATACCGCGCGCAAAGATATCGGTTATGCCAGCAAAGATACTCCCTATGTTTTTTCGCTTAGAGCCGGTGAAATAAAAGAATTTGATTTTTCCATTGATACCGGAATAAGGTAAGTAATTTGAGTTAAAAATAAATATTTTTTTGTATATTAGAAATAACAATGGATAATCAATCGCAAAAAAATAAAAAGATGGCATCGGGAAAAAATAAGCGCAATGCGCCGTATGATGTTTGCGATAATTTTTGCGAACGATGCGGTTATCAAAAAAAATGCCGGATGTTTCATAACATCGGCGCTGATATAAGACTGGTGATAAAAGGAGGCAAGCAAAATAATGTAAAAGATATTTTTCGCGATCTGGAAAAAGGATTTAAGAAAATTAAGTCAATGGTAAGAAATATGGCAAAGGAAAAAAATATGAAT
>JBBTRL010000083.1:0-10008 GCA_038065195.1 Patescibacteria group bacterium | reverse complement strand
ATATTATAAAAAAAGAAAATATAAATTTTCGCATAGAGTTTAAGCCGGAAATATGAAAACATTTTTTTAATCCATTATAATAAATATGTCCATCCAGCAAAAGATTTATTTAAAAATTTTTTTGACAGCGGCGATTTTTATCGTTGCGGCGTTTTTGTTTTCGTACATATCCCGAGACATTATGATGGTCAGCCGGAATTTGAATAGTAGCAGAAATAACTTCAATTCATTAGTGGTGAAAGAGGAATATTTACAGGATTTGCGCGCTGATTATGAGTTGGCGAAAGATAATGTCGTGTTTCTAAAAGATTCTTTTTTAGGTGATGATTCGGCCATTGATTTTATTCAGGAAATTGAGAAAATATCTTTGCGCACAGGCAATAAAGAGGAAATAAAAATTACAGCGCCACGCGAAAAAAAAGATGGCAATTTGGGTTCCGTCGGTTTTCAAGTTTTTCTTTATGGTGATTTTAATGGTCTTATGAATTTTTTGGCGGAATTGGAAAATGGTAAATATCAAGCGGCGGTTACGGGGTTGCGCGTAACGAAGGCAGGCGAAAACAGCGCCACATACAATCCGAATCAGACCATGAATATTGAGTCTGTTAATATAATAAGTGTTTTGGATATGCAAGTTTATAGTTTATAAAAATATATTTTTTTGAAATTTTTAAATAAACAAAATTTTATAAATAAATTCGTGGATTATTTGCGTTTTCATCAAGAAACGGTTGTTGCGATTATTTTTGCGTTAGCTTTCCTTTATGCCGGATTTTTTATCTATAATTATGCTTTGCGGATCATCTGGTTTGATAGCGAAGACATCGTAAGTTATCAGGGGCGGTTGAATAAAGATTTATACGATAAAATATTCAATAATTTTACGGAAAAATCCGATCGGATTCAGCAAAAAATCAATAAAATACACCCAAATCCCTTTAAGTAATTTGGGGCGTTTATTTTGTGGACTTTGATGAAATTTTGTATTATAATCACTTCGCGTGATTTTTGTTTTATATAATAAACTCTTGCTGCGCGAAAAGTCCCCATAGCTCAATGGATAGAGCAACGCCCTTCTAAGGCGAAGATGAAAGTTCGATTCTTTCTGGGGGCATTAAAAAATTAAAAAATGGAAAAAAATTTTAATTTGGAAAAGTCAGTAAATTATCAAGAAGGTTCAATAGTGAGTCGGGGAATTTTAAAGAATAACGGCGGAACTATAACGGTTTTTGCTTTTGACAAGGGGCAAAAATTAAGCGAGCATAAAACGCCGTTTGACGCCTTGGCTTATGTCATTGATGGTGGAGCGGAGATAACTATTTCCGGTAATGTTTATAATTTAAAGAAAGGGGATGCCGTTGTAATGTCAGCCAACGATTCGCATTCCATCAATGCGGTTGAAAATTTCAAGATGGCGTTGATTATGTTGAAAAATTAAATATATGGTGGGCGTAGCTCAATGGTTAGAGCACTGGTCTGTGGCACCAGTGGTTGTGGGTTCAATTCCCATCGCTCACCCCAAATGCTTGGCTTTTAGCTCGCCAAGGCTTAAATCTGCGGTATCGTGAACCAATGTTTCTAATTTTTCAATCGCTTCCTTGTAAACATCAGAATCAATTTCTTTAATCTCTTTAAGGCCATGGAAATACATATCTATAATAGCGCGCAAATTTTCATTTTCGTTATTAAGTAATTTTTTGGCTTCCGTGCCTTCATAATCGTCATTTTCAAGCACTTTTAAAATTTCCGTTGAACATTTTTTTAATTGTTTTATTAATCCGAGTTTTGCGAAAAGACTGAATTCTTTCATCTTTTTGCTAACCGATTTTTGTAATTCCGTGAATTTTTTTTCGGCGATTTTAATTGTTTCAGCCGTTTTTTTCATAGCAACTTTAATTTTTTTTCCGGTTTCTTCTCTTGTTTTTTCCATCGTAATGGTAGTGGTTTTTTCCATTTCTTCCGCTGTTGTTTGTTTAATTTCATCTCCCGCTTCTACTTGTGATTCTTTTCCAAAAAATATTCCGCTCATTGCCAGAGAAAGAGTGATGGCGCACAAAATTGTACTGGGCTTTTTATCTTTTTCTAGGTATTTAAGCAATTTGTTGCCAGTATTTTTTTCAGTTATAGATTGTTCCGTTTCGGTTTTGTTAAAAAATTTCGTTAAATTCTTTTCGGTTTCTTCAGAGGATTTTTCATAAAAATCTTTGCTTTCTTTTGAAATTTTTTCTTGCCGCGATGCTATTTCTTTATTCGTCGTTTTTATATTTTCCGGGGTTAAATCGTATTTTTCTTTCATTTGGCGGCGAAGCGCAAATATTGCTTTCTCTATGCCGAAATCTTTGACCCTAGAACAATGTTTTTGCGCTTCGCACAATGCCGCATAAGCCACGTATAAATCAGCGGGATTGTTATTTTTTTTCTCATCGTGAATAGCCGCTTGCGCGTCTAAAAGACGATCAACCGCGATGTCTTTTGCCAAAAATTCTTCTTGGTTGCTTGTTTCAAATTTACCCGCATTCGTCAACGCTTCGCGCAATAATGTTCCGATATCATTGGTTTGTTTTTTTCCCGCGTCAACGATATTTATTTCTTTTGCAGTTAAAGTAAATTGTTCCTTAATTTTCTCCATTATTTTTTATCTTTAAATTTTCTTATCCTTTTTTTGATATCATCAATATCAGCGGCCTTTTCTAATTCTTGGAAAAATTCTCTAAAATTTTTTTCTTCTTCCGTTTTGATTTTTTTCCAGGCCGCTATATTGCCACTTTTTAGCGCGTTTTTTAGTCTTGAGTATTTTTTTAATAGCAAAGAAGCGGCGTCCGGCGAACGCTTTTCAAGCGCTTCAAGTATTTTTATCGTTTTTTCCGAAAGCCGTTCTGCTATTTTTACGATTTGATTGTTTAAACCCGTTATCATAAAAGTATTTTAGCAGATTACTTTCGTTTTGTTAAGAAGAAATGAAAAAATAAAACCCCGCCCCGCCAAAGGCGGGGCGGGGTTTTAAGGAATTTATTTTTTTAACGCAATTTAATTTCATCGCCAACTTTGATATTGTTTTTGGTCGTGAATTCGGCATTGATTTCCAAAACATATTTTGCCGGTTCAGGCGATGAAAATGTTGTCGGAAAAGAATCGGGTTGGACACTGTTTTCAATATGGATAATTTTGAAATTTTCATCAATCCAAATAATATCAATGGCGAAGCGCATGTTTTTCATCCAAATAGAAATTTTTTGGGGTTTTTCATACACAAACAGCATTCCTTGGTTTGCGGATAAATAATTTCTTTCCGATAGGCCTTTTATTTTTTGTTCTTGATTGGAAGCGATTTTAATATTAATGATTATTTCGTTAATTTCCAGTTTTCGCAAAAGCGATGATTGCTCGCGGTTAAAAATAAAAAAAACAAGGAAACCGGAAAAGATAATTAAAGATATCGTAAGCACCGATTTTTTAAACAAGGTGTTTCCAAGTAAACTCATATTTTTTATTCTCCAATTTTAATTTTGAGGATTATTTTAAGAACGGTTTAAGCGATAAAATATGTTTTAAAAGCATGTTGGCGTATCCCCATTCATTGTCGTACCAAACCATAATTTTTACGAGTGTTCCGCCGACAACTCGCGTCAGCGCCGTGTCAATAATCGCGCCATGGCTATTCTTGATAATATCTGAAGAAACAAGCGGTTTGTCCGTAACTTCTAAAATATTTTTCCACTCGTCTTTTTGCGCTTCTTGAAGTAAAATATTATTTATTTCTTCAACGGAAGTTTTCTTTTTAGCGATGAAAGTAAAGTCCAGAATTGAACCGGTGGCAATCGGTACGCGTAAAGCCACGCCATCAAATTTTCCGCTCATTTCCGGTATGGCTTTGGCGGTGGCAATGGCTGCTCCGGTGCTGGTCGGTATGATATTGAGGCCGGCGGTTCTGCCTCGGCGAAAATCTTTATGCGGACCGTCAACGATATTTTGAGTGGAAGTATATCCGTGGATAGTGTTAAGCAGGGAATATTTTATTCCCGGATTTTTTGACATTATGGAGGCAATCGGGGTTATGGCGTTAGTGGTGCAAGAAGCATTGCTTGTTATTTTACTTTTTTCCATAGCCGCAATATTGACATTGGGCGTTGCCGTTACGGTTTCATTTTCATCTTTTGCCGGCGCCGACAAGACAACTCTTTTCGCGCCCGCGTTCAAATGGGCCTTGGCTTTTTCGTATGATGTAAAAAAGCCGGTTGATTCCACAACAATATCTATGTTTAATTCTTTCCAGGGCAGTTTTTCCGGATTCGGTTCTTTGAAATATTTTATTTTTTTATCGCCTATAATAATTTCATTATTTTCAATCGCAATTTTTTTATCGTAGCGGCCGTAAACGCTGTCAAATTCCAGCAAGTAGGCGAGATTTTTAATATCTCCCAGATCATTTATTGCCGCAATGTCCAAGGATTTATTTTCCAAAGCGACTTTTAAAAATTGTCTGCCGATTCTTCCGAAACCGTTTATGGCGATTTTTACTTGTTCCATATTTTTAGGATTGAATTATTTATCGCTATGAAATTTTTTTCGTAGGCATTTTATAATTCAATTTTACGGATATTTTAATTATATATTTTAATTTTATCCTAATGCGAGCGCGAGCGCAATCAAAAGTGCTTCTAAATATTTGCATATTTTATTATCATATGTTAACATAGGTATATTAAAAATGGTCGAGTCTCGCAGAATTTGCGGGAAAATATAAGTTTATTGTTACAAAAGTTAAGTTTAATCAAATATAAATTAAGTTTTATTTAGTTTAAATTTTTTGACTTATTTGTAATTAAAAAAGTGGATTTTCAAAACGATGGTGGTTTTCAAAGACAAACATTCAAGGGAAGCTGGAAATGCAACGGTTGCGGAGGGGAAATAATGGAACTTCCCTTTGAACCGGCCGGAGGCAAACCGGTTTATTGCCGAGATTGCTATAAAAGTAATAAGCCACGCCGAACAGGAGGAGGCGGTGGCGGAGGTAATTTCCAAAGGCGGACATTTCAAGGCAGTTGGAAATGCAGTGATTGCGGAACTGAAATAACGGAACTTCCCTTTGAGCCGTCCGGAGACACTCCGATTTACTGCTCAAATTGTTACCGTAAAAATAAGCCGCCAAGACGAGATTTTCGTTAATATTTAAAGTATTAATCGTTTGTCTGTCACTATAAAAAAATCCGTCCCGCAATGTTGCGGGACGGATTTTTATTTTTTAAGTTATCAACAGGTTGCTATGTATGCAAATTTTATGATCAATGCTATAATATAAAAAAGATAAGTATAATTTTAATTTCCTGAAGATTTGTGGCCATTTAAACCAAAAACAAAATTTTTTCTTGGTATTGACATAGGAACCGTTTCTATCAAGGCGGTAGAATTGTTTCGCGATCAAGGAAGAATTAAATTGGCGAATTACGCTATTTATGACGCGCAAAAAAAATATTTACATACTAATAATGAAGGCATTCAAACAAGTTCATCTAAAATATTAGACAGTGAGATAGCCGATATAATTAGCGATCTTATAAACGAGGCAAAATTCAATTCACGGGAGGCGGTATTTTCAATACCGGTATTTTCCACCTTTACAACTTTAATGGAATTGCCGGCGATGCCCAAAGAAGAAATTGACCGTGCGATTAATTTTAAAGCTAAACAGTATATACCAATTCCTCTTGGTGATGTGGTTTACGGTTGGGAATTAATTAATGAAAATAAAATAAATATTTCTTCAAACAGCTCTTCAAAAGAATCGGGAGGAATCCAAGTCTTATTGATGGCGGTGCCGAAAGAAATTATAAATAAATATTTAAATATTGCCCGTCTTGTCGGGTTGAATATTGCAAGTATTGAATCCGAGACGGTCAGTCTGATTAGATCGATTTTGGGCAACGATTTGTCGCCGGCTTGCATAGTTGATATCGGTTCTAAAAATACCAATATAGCGATTATAGATAAAGGAATTTTATCTATCAATCACAATACGGATATTGCTGGCAGCGAGTTTACTAAAATTATAACCAAGGCGATGGGTGTGGATTGGATTAGGGCGGAAGAGATAAAAAAAGACGAAGGTGTAAAAAATTATGCCTCGGGATTATCTTTGGACGAGTCCGGTTATTTCAAGGGAGAGAAAGAAATCGCTTCAATTCTTTATCCGATAATTGATATTGTTGTTTTTGAAATAGAAAAGATAATCGGTATTTACGGTAAGAAAACCGGTCGTTTGGTGAGTAAAATCATATTGGCGGGCGGTTCAGCGCATCTTCCGGGGATTTTAGGGTATTTGTCAAAAAAATTAAACAGAAATGTATTTATGGGCGATCCCTTATCGCGGATGGTTTATCCGCCACAACTTGAAAATATCTTGAAATCGCGCGCGTCGCGGTTTGCGGTCGCTATCGGAGCGGCGATGAGGAATATATGAAATGTCGGCGTTAATTGTTTTGAATTACGAAATATAAAGTATATAGATTTCCGTCGGAGTTTATTCTCGCGAAAGTGGGGGCGGGAATGACAATAAATCAAGCATTTCGTAATTTAAGATAATTAAACATATTTATTAAATTTAGTTTTCATTCAGTCAATTTTTATTCGCCTTTTGCGGAAAAATTGATTCAGTGAAACGAGGGAATGTGCCTATTGAATTGATTCAAAAAGGGGAAGGGCGCCAAGACGCAAGCGCGTTTAAGGTTAAGTCATGGTCGATGTTATTTGTCGGTATATTTTTATTTTTACTTCTTGGTTATGGCGGATTGTTGGGATATGAAAGTTATCTTAATGGCAATCTGAATGATTTAGATGCGCGGATTAATGAAACTTCTCAACGCCGCGATATTTCTTTGGAGCAAAAAATTGAAAAATTAGCCAATCAAATTTCCGGATTAAATGTTATTTTGAAAAAACATTTTTATTGGTCAAATCTTTTTTCCGATTTGGAAAAAATAGCTTTAACGCAGGCGTATTTTCAGACATTCAGCGGAGCGATAAATGCCAATGGCGAAGGCGTTTTAAATATTAAAATTCAAACGCCGGATTATTTAAAAGCGGCGGCGCAAATTAAATTATTGGAACGCGATCCGTATTTTAAAAATGTTAATGTCGGCAGTATTAGCGCAGATGACGGCGCTGTAAATTTTTTGGCTAATATAACATTTGATCCCAGATTATTATCAAAGAATAAAAGCGAATAAACACGGATTTCGACGCATTTTTCAATGCACGTTTATGCGTTATTTATAAAATATAAAATGAAAAAATATTTTTTAATTTCAATATTGTCATTAGCCGCAAGCGCGGTCATGGTTTTTTTGCTTATTTTTCCATCTTACGATCGGATTGTTATTTCTATGGCGAATATAGTGGAAAAAGAAAAAATAATCGCAGATCTTAATGATTTAATTCAAAAAACCGATAAATGGCGCGGTCAAATCGGCGATAGAGAGGCAAGTATGAATAAGTTAAACTTGGCCTTGCCTTCCGAGAAAGCTATCCCGGATTTTTTCGTGTCTTTAAGTAGTTTGATCGGTTCGGCCGGTATCGTCTTGGAAGATGTAAAAATAAGAGTGGATGAAAAAATATCGGTGTTGGGCGATACAAGCAGCATTAAGGCGTTTGATGCGACATTGAGTATTCGCGGAACTTATTCCGCTCTCAAGGTATTGCTTTCCGGTTTGGAAGAAAATATCAGGGTTGCGGATATACAGTCAATTAATTTTGATTCAACCAAAGATTCCGACGGGTCCGTTTTGGATTTTATTATTAACCTAAAGGTATATTACAATAAATGAAAAAAATAAACCCCGTTAGAAATTATTGATAATTTTTAAGGGGGTGAGTAAAATTATAAATATGTTAAAACATAAAATTTCTAACGGGGTAAAAAAAACATTTTTTTTGTTGATGTTATTTTTCGCATTCGTATTCTTTTCTTATTTTTTAATTGCGAATATTGCGCCAATAACTGCGCAAAACAATCTTGATCAATCGCTTTCTACGGAAAGAATTCGGTATATTTCCGGATTGAATCCGAATTTTGATTTTTTGGACGGAGATTCATTCGCTTCTTTAAAAGTGAATGGCAATATTCCGATTGATCCGCAAATGGAAGGTCGCGTTAATCCATTTATTTCTTATTAATTTTTATCGCATAAAACAGGCATAATTATTGAAGATATGCAAAAGACATTTCCGGATTTTTTAATTCAAAAAGGATTGATTGATTCTTTGAAAATAATCTTTTTTCAAAAAGAAGCGGAACGCCTTGGCGTTGATATTCAAGAAGTGATTTTAAATTCCAGGGTCGTAAAAGAAGGTGATTTTTTTAAAGCAAAGGCAGAATTTTTTGAGTTTCCATTTTTCGCTTTTCAGGATTTGCCGAATTTTTCCAATAATGTTTTGGCGGAGATTCCGGAAGAGGCGGCTAAAAATTATAAAATCCTGTCATTAAGGAAATTTAAAGATACATTGGATGTGGGGATGGTTAACCCTGAAGATATCGGCGCGATGGAAGCGTTGAATTTTATTGCTACGCAAAGGAAAGTTAAAGTCAATATTTTTGTCATTACGTTAAGTGATTTCAATAAGTTTATTGGTTATTATAGGACTTTCAAGGGAGAAGTTAAAGAAGCGATGGAGGATCTAAGGAAAGAATTGGAAGAGGTTGGAGGAGGATTGGGAAAAAAAAGGAAAATTGGCGCAAAAAATTCTATTGCCGAAGAAGTATTGATGGAAGCGCCGATAAGCAAAATGGTGGCTGTTATAATAAAGCATGCTACCGAAGGGCGGGCTTCAGATATTCACATAGAGCCGATGGAACAAAATTTACGCGTTCGTTTCAGGGTTGATGGTGTTCTGCGCGCCAGCTTAGTTTTGCCGTCAGCGGTTCACTCGGCTATTGTTTCCAGGATTAAAATACTTTCTAATCTTAAAATTGATGAATCGCGAATTCCGCAGGATGGTCGTTTTCATACCGTTATCGGGTCGAAAAAAATTGATTTCAGAGTATCAACTTTTCCTACGGCAAATGGAGAAAAGGTTGTTATGAGAATATTGGATTCGTCGGTGGGATTTTTAAAATTACAGGAAATTGGATTGGATGGCAGAAATTTAGAGCTTATTCGTAAGGAAATAGAAAAGCCGTTTGGAATGATTTTAATAACCGGTCCGACCGGTTCAGGGAAATCCACCACTTTATACTCTCTTTTAAATATTTTAAATCACGATGATATAAATATTGTCAGTTTAGAAGATCCCGTTGAATATTATATGGATGGCGTGGCGCAATCGCAGATAAAGCCGGAAATTGGCTATTCGTTCGCTTCCGGTTTAAGGCATATTTTGCGTCAGGATCCAGATGTGATTATGGTTGGTGAAATACGAGATAGTGAAACGGCAAAGCTGGCGGTGCACGCCGCGTTAACCGGTCATATTGTGCTTTCCACTTTGCATACGAACAATGCCATTGGCGTTATTCCGCGATTGCTTGATATGGATATTGAACCGTTTTTATTACCCCCTTCTTTAAATTTAATGATCGCTCAAAGATTGGTGAGGCGTTTGTGTATGGAATGTCGGGAAGAAATTAAGCCGTCGCCGGCAATAGAAGAAATGATTCAGAGCGAAGTGGATGGAATGCCGGATAATATTAAAAAAGAAATAAAAAAGCCGTTTAAAATTTATAAAGCGTCCGGATGTAAATCCTGTATTTCCGGTGCTAAGGGGAGGATAGCGATCTTTGAAGCGATTGATATGACAAAACCGCTTGAAGAGATAATTGTTGGGTCGTTTACTGAAAGTAATATTCGGAAAGAAACGGAACGGCAAGGGATGATTACTATGAAGCAGGACGGTATATTAAAGGTACTGAAAGGCATAGTCGGTATTGATGAAGTTTTGCGGGCAACCGAAGATTAATTATGCGTTGTTTTGTGAATTATGAAAATAATCAATGATTTTTTTATGTCAAGAAATAGTCGG
>JBBTRL010000082.1:0-3539 GCA_038065195.1 Patescibacteria group bacterium | reverse complement strand
CGTCAGTCATAACCGCGATACCGCCCATTAAATCGTCAAGAGCCCTAAAAATATTCTTTATATCTTTATAATCAATTCCTGTAAGCTCGCCCGCTTCCTCGCGATTTAAAATTACCAGATCAATTTTTTTTAAAATACCTTTCCATTTTTCCACTCCCAATTTAATTTGCGTTGATCCCGGATTAACAGCCACTTTTATATTATTTTTTTTCGCAAAATCAAGAATCGGCAAAAATATTGAAGCCGATTCATCGGAAAGATGGGTAATATAAAACCATTTCGCATTTAATTTATCCCAAACAATTTCTTTTTCTTGAAAATACTTTGAAGCCCCGCGATAAACCAAAATCGTTCTTTCTCCGCTCATTGAAGATAAAATCAAGGAATAAGCGGTACTGTGTTTTTTATCACGAATAATAAAATCCGTATTTATTTTTTCTCCCTGAAGCTCTTCAATCGCCTCTTCACCGCCTAAATCATCTCCGGCGCGACAAACGCACGCCGTCCTAAATCCATGCCGCGCGAAAGTTACCGCCGTATTCGTAGCTCCGCCACCAGTAGCAAAAATCAATTCATCTATATCAACTTTTGATCCTAAATTCAAACACTCCGCCTTTCCCGTCCGAAAACGGGCATCCTCTAAAATTTGAAAAGCGGCGCTTCTGACGAAAGCGTCGCGCGTCACCGTGCCTATTGTTATTACATCAAACATTGCGTTTATTTATTGTTTTTTTTAAGACTAAACGGTTTTAAATAATTTTTAGTTATAATTTTCTTTTTTCCATTTTCAATTATTTCAATATCGCGCTGATAATAATCAGCTTCAACATTTCCACCCCTTTCATTTTTAAAATGCTGTATCGTGCATTCTTTGCCTAATTTTTTACATTTTTCGCAAATAAAATCGCATAAATCATCATCTTTCTCTATTTTTCCATCTTTTTTTATATTTTTATCAAATTCATCGGAAATTTTTTTCCCGTCCAATCTCAATGTTCCGTAAACAAGCGCGCTTTTCTCTATTATTTTATAATTCCCATTTTTATTTTTAATTAAATGCTGATCGCTCTTTTCATACTCTCCTTCAAATTCACGCGATTTCGTTGTCGCTCCATCCGGCATTGATTTAAATATTTCTTTTTTTATTTCCTCTTTGCTCATACCCAGTATATCAACTTCCAGTTTTCAAATACCGTTCTTTATTGGCATTATGGCATTCTAGAAATTGATTAATATTAAGTTTAAAAATCTATATTTATTTTTGCGTTTTTCTATTTGTACCATAAATTATTTTAATAAAATAGATGCATCTTTCATCTTATAAGCTCCCGAGTGCGTAGAAACGCAGAAAAACGCACTGGAAGTTGTATTACTGGGCATAAAATTATTTACGCTTTAAGACCTTTTTTACCGCTTCTTTTATGCTTTTTACGCCCATACCAAACGCTTCTATTAACTCATTCGGTTCTCCAGATTCTCCAAATCTATCACGAACACCGACTCTTTCCAACGGCACCGGATAATTTTCAGCCAAAATTTCGCATACAGCCGATCCCAAACCACCATTTATCTGATGCTCTTCTACCGTCACCACCGCGCCACTTCTTTTGGCAACATCAATTATCGTTTCCGTGTCCATCGGCTTTATAGTATGATTATTAACCACGATACATTCTACTCCTTCTTTAAAAAGTTCGCCAGCCGCCAATATCGCATTATGAACCAATGGTCCGCAAGCGATTATTACCGCATCCGGCATTCTATTTTCTAACGCAGGATCCCTAAAAATCAATGCTTTGCCTATTTCAAACGGCGTTTCTGCGGTAGTGAACACCGGAGTTTTTTCTCTGGTAAAACGCAAGTAAACTGGTCCCTTAAATTCCGCCGCCGCCATAGTCGCTTTTTTTGCTTCAACTGAATCGCATGGCGCGACAACAGTCATCCGCGGTTGAACCCGCATTAAAGCGATATCTTCCAGCGCCTGATGAGTCGCGCCGTCTAGTCCCACCGAAATTCCGGCGTGCGCTCCAACAATTTTAACATTTCTTCCTGAATAACTTATTAAAGTTCTTATTTGTTCATTATTACGACCTGGCGAAAAAACAGCGTAAGAAGAAATAAAAGGAATTTTACCGATATGTTCAAGCCCAGCCGCCACCGCCACCATATTCTGCTCCGCCACGCCCATCTCAATAAATCTTTCCGGAAATTTTTCTTTAAAAATGTTTGTTTTAGTTGAATCGGTCAAATCGGCGCAAAGCGCCACGATATTTTGATTTTTTTCGCCCGCTTCGGCAAGTCCCTCGCCATAACCAAAACGAGTTGGAATTTGTTCCAATTTTTCTAAATTATAGATGTCAAAGTTTAATTTTGCGTTTGGGTTAAGCATAAATATATTTTTTATTTTAATATTTTCTCTAATGTGCCGTCGGGAATATCAAGTTTAAGTTTTTCGGTTATAATTCTAAATATTCTTTTCTTTTGTTCAATGTCCCATAACCGCTCCGGCCCACCGGGCGGCTTACCAAAACTAAACCATAAATCATATAAATCCTTCGTATGCTTCATGGTAAGACCCACCAACACAATATCATCCACGCCTAAACTCAAAACACCTCGTCTCTTTACTTTTTCTATTTGTTCCGCTTTATACTCCAATAATCCTTTCCAACTACGATCTCCTCCTTTGGTAGCCAACTGAAAACCCAATCTTTGAAACTGCCGGATGCTTTTTTCCATTTCATTTTCATCTACCGTTTTCACTCCCCTTCTATGAGAAAACGCCATTATTTTAAAATCTATTTTCTGCCTTACATCTTCTTTAATACTGGTTCGTATAATTTTAATTTCCGAATCAATTATTTTAGAAAGATCATAAGATAAACGCGTCATAAATTCCCGAACCATTTCTTCGCTAATTATCCCCACATCCCGCGTTTTTATTTCTCTGCCTAATGATATGTCAGATTTTGCCGATTTATTGGCATCCGCTCCCTTACGCTCATTTTCAGAAAGCTGACTTCCAATTATTTCTTTATCATAAATATCTTCAATGTCTCTTCTCGCTTCATTAGCTAAAATTCCTTTACTGATTTTGCGATAAACATTTTCCGGCATTTTAGAATTTGGCATATATTTAACGCCCCAATTATAATCCGCCAACACATCGCCCAGAGAAAGCTTATATTCTTTTCCTTTGTAATCGCATAAAAAATTCTTTCCATATTCCCCATTTTTTTCATATTTAAGAACCATTCTGTTTTTAATATCGTCCCAATGAATCTCTTTTTTTTCGTCCAATTCATCCAATTTATCTTTGAGATTGCGCATCCTTTTCTGTTTTTCCATCTCAAAAATATCGGACGGCTTTTTACTGTCTTTTTCTTCCGACTCAAAATTTAAAAATGTTTCTTGCCCCATATTATATGATTAATAATTTATTCGTGTTCCCCTTTTATTTTACCTCCCAATGTCCTTAATTGATGCAACGCCGCTTTCGCTTCTTCGGGATTAGGCGTTTTGCCGTGCCAATTAAAATC
>JBBTRL010000081.1:0-3704 GCA_038065195.1 Patescibacteria group bacterium | reverse complement strand
ATTTATAAGCCCCGCTGTGTAAAGCCGCCTGGTATGCTCGCCTATAGTTTTCCCATTTGCTCCAAGTATTTTAACGATTCTTTCAAGAGTTATTTTTTCATGTTCCGCGATAATAAACAATATTTCAATGCGGCGATGATTTGCCACTCCCTTTAAATGCCGCTCCATTTGTTTAGCTGTTTTTATTTTTCTATTGCTCATATAATTATTATACACATCATCCTTATAAACTCAAGTTTATAAGGATGATGTTTTGGTGGTGTAATAATACTTGATATTCAATTTTATACTTTTCCCGTTTCATCACCCCATCATCTTCCGTATCCCGCAATATGCGCATTTTTTATCTTCGCACATTTTGTCCCAAAATGACAAATCGTAAATCTCTTGCGCGGATTTTTGAATAATTTTTTCTAATTCTTCAACGTCTTTTTCGTCAATTATAAATTTTTCCTTATGGTATCGCTCTTTATCGTCCGGCTCCACGAAATCCAACTCTCCCGAAACCATTTTATACTTCCCCTTCTCGCAACGGTCAAGAAGTATTTTATAAAACACAAGCTGGCGTTTGTAATCGCCTTGCGAATTTTTTGTCTTACCCTCTATATCGTTCCGGCTTTTAGGTTTTCCGGTTTTATAATCAACGACATTTACATCGCCATCCGGCAAAATTTCAATCTTATCAAGATTGCCTTTCAAGGTTAATTCTATTTTTTCTTTTCCCAAATCAACTTCAAATAAAACACCTTTGATTTTAAACTCGTTTAAAACATTTTTTTGCCATAAATTATGATAAGTTTCATAATAGCCATTAAGCGATTTTTTTCCTTTTTCCAAAAGTTCCTGATAATCAACAGAGGAAAGCGCTTTATATCCAAGATATTTTTCAAACCGGCGCAAAATAAAATCATTGCCGACATCGCCGTCAATTTTGAAATAATCAAAATATTCTTTCAACGATCCGTGAACCACACTTCCGTAAATTTGAAATTTGCTTGGCGATTTTGGAATTTGCACAAGGTTGTTAAAAAAATATTCCCACGGACATTTTAAATAATTATTCAACGCAGTAACCGCTAATCCTTTTTCCAAAAATAATTTTCTCAAATATTTTTTATCGGAAATATGCGGTCCGAAATTTATTTTTGGCAAAAATTTCTCTCCGCGTCTGTCCGCGAATTTTTTCTCCATTTTCAAAACATCAACTTTCTCCATAAACTTATCGTCAATTTCTTCAATAAACCGCGACGGAAGCTGATTACGACCGTCTAACCCTTCTTTCGTATAACTTATTAAAACACCTTTTCGCGCGCGAGTTATCGCGACATAAAAAAGTCGCCTTTCATCATCATTATCATTAAAGGAAACAATAGGCATATCGCCGGAAAATATCTTAAAATCGCTTCTCTGCCGCCGACCTCCCCAATGCTTGTCATACGCGCCGACAATATAAACATAGTCAAATTCCAATCCCTTTGATTTATGCGCCGTCATTAAATGTACGCCACCGGAAAAATTTCGTCCTCGGGAACCGACAGAAACTTCGTATTCTTTGAATGTATCAATATAAGAAATAAAATCTTTAACGCCGCATTCCTTGTGATTTTCCATTAATTTCCGCGCTTCATTGAATAATCCGTCCAATTTTGCCATCCGATCAAACGATCCGGCCTGCGCAAGAATATAACCCAAAAAACCGGATTCGCGAACAACAATATCAAAAAAATCAAGCAAGCCCTTGTTTGCCGCGGCCATTTTCCAGAAATCAATTTTAGCGCGCAAATCAATCAATTTTTCGGGATGTTCCGTTCCCGCTTCTGAAAGCGATTTTTTTGATTTTATTACATCGTAAAGCGGAATTTTATGCTTATTGGCATAATTCAAGACCTTGTAAATATCCAAGTTTTCCAAATTCAAAAAATCAATATAAAGCGTTTCCGCCAATAAATTATCATCGCCCAAAGAATTAATCGCGCGAAATATCAGTATTAATTTTTTTATATCTTCATCCGCCAAAAGATCCCGATCCGATTCAATCACAAACGGAATTTCCGTTTTTTCAAACTGCCGAGCAATTTCAAAAACATCCTTGTTGTCGCGATAAAATATCGCGATCTCTTCCGCCGGCGTTCCATTTTTAATCTTTGCGCGAATTTCGTCAACCAAAAATAAATACTCGTATTCCGGTTTTGAAAAACCGAATATTTTTATTTTTTGACTGACAATCCCCGTTCGCGCCCGTAAACGGATTCTTTTTATTTCCGAGGAATCACCGCTCTTTTCCATTAAACTGTGAGCGCTGTCCAAAATTGCCTGTCCCGAACGATAATTTTCGCCAAGAGTTATTAAAAGAACATCGGGGTATTTATTTTTAAAATAAAGAAAATTATTCAAAGAAGCTCCCTGAAAACGAAATATCGCTTGTTTTTCATCGCCGACAATAAAAAGATTGGGGCGTTCATAAAAATCGGCGAGAAATTCATTTATTTTATTTTGGGCATTATTAGTATCCTGATGCTCATCGGCCAAAATATATTGATATTCTTCTTGAAGCATAAGTAAAAAATCATTATTTCTTTCCATTACCAGCGCAGTTTCCATAATCATATCTTCGTAATCATAAAATCCGCCTCTTTCCATTTGCCCTTGGTATTCTTCGTAAATCGCCGCGAGTTCATTGTTTTTTTCCGCTTGATGCTCCATTTGTTTATATTTGCCTTTCATCTTCCCCTTATGCGCTCCTTTTTCGTGATAAAGATCGTCAATTGATTTAAACTTTTCTTCTTCGTCTTCTATTATTTTTTTAAATTTATCAATAGTTATGCCTTCGCGCTTCAACGCCCTGATTGCCCCCAAAATCGGCCTCACATAATAAAAAGAATCTCCATAAGGACGGAGTTTTTTTATTTTTCCGAAGTTAATAATATTCTCAATAATTCTAATCTGATCAATTTCGGTCGCGCTTTTTG
Organism: Patescibacteria group bacterium; assembly: GCA_038065195.1. GTDB lineage: Bacteria > Patescibacteriota > Minisyncoccia > GWA2-38-13b > GWA2-38-13b > GWA2-38-13b. Next base: position 735 of record JBBTRL010000081.1, on the reverse strand, counting down.
AACTTATTATTCGCGGAAATTCATCGGGATATGAAATTATAAGTTCATTGCAAAAACCATGAAAAGTGAAAATATTAACCCTGTAAGCCGCGCTGCCTATTATGCTCAAAAGCCGTTGTCTTATTGAATGCGCGCCCGATTCCGTAAAGGTAAGCGCCAAAATATTTTCCGGCGCGGTATCGGTTTTCAGCAAAATATTGGCGATTCGCAGCGTTAAAATCTGTGTTTTACCTGTTCCGGGGCCGGCAATAACCATGACCGGACCTTCCACCGCGTCAACCGCTTTTTTTTGCTCAGGGTTCAATCTTTGGTATTCTTTTTGAAATTTATCAGTGTTCATAGTGATGCTAATTATTTTGAGACCCGGTCTCCGCCATTGAATTTTCCGCGGCAATAAACGATTATCCGTTGAAAATATAACAAACAATAAAAAAATAATAAAAGTTAATTGGAGGAGACCGGGTCTCCCGTAACGGTGTTTCATGATTCAAGATAATTATATCACGAAATAACCGCGCTTAAACCGCTCGGAGAAATTTCCAGCCCATGGCCTGCCTACCGGTAGACAGGCTGGTCCGCTTGCCCGCCTTGGGCGGGCCTTGGGCGGAAAAAATAAAGTGGACAACATAAAATGTGCAATTATATGACAAAGTCCGAACCTTTTTTGAACGGAACTGACGGCGGCGCGCTTCGCGCGCCAAACTGAACGCTCGGGCGGGCAAAAAGGAAGGGGGT
>JBBTRL010000080.1:0-2166 GCA_038065195.1 Patescibacteria group bacterium | reverse complement strand
TAGTGAGCTGTTACGCTTTCTTTAAAGGATGGCTGCTTCTAAGCCAACCTCCTAGCTGTCGTAAATATTTCACTCCCTTTCCCACTTAGTTTAATTTAGGGACCTTAGACGGCAATCCGGGCTTTTTCCCTCTTGAGTATGGAGCTTTGCCCCCATATTCTGACTCCCTTGCTTAAATTTTCGGTATTCGGAGTTTGATAGGATACGGTAGGTAAAACCATCCGCACCCTTTCAGTGCTCTACCCCCAAAAATCATGACAAGAGGCTAGCCCTAAAGCTATTTCGGGAAGAACCAGCTATTACCAGGCTCGATTAGCTTTTCACTCCTAGTCACAGCTCATCCCCAGATATTGCACAATCCGTGGGTTCGGACCTCCCCACGCATTTCTGCGCGGTTCATCCTGGCCATGACTAGCTCGCACTGGCTTCGGGTCTAGTGCGTACCACTTGTTCATCGTTTTGCAATGGAAATTCCATTGCAAAACGATGATTTCGCCCTATTAAGACTCGGTTTCCCTGTAATTTCTCCCATTAACGGGATTAATTTGCGATACGCAACTAACTCGTTGGATCGTTCTGCAAAAAGCACGCCGTCATCCCGCAGAATTGCGGGACTCCGACTCTTTGTAGGCACATGGTTTCAGGCTCTATTTCAACGCCCTCATCGGGCTACTTTTCACCTTTCCCTCACGGTACTTGTTCACTATTGATCATAAAAAGTATTTAGCCTTTCCCGCTAGTACGGGATGCTTCACTCAAGGTTGTATGGCCTCGAGTTACTCAAGATTAAATGCCGAGAGTATGTAATTATTTTTCGCTTACGGGACTATTACCCTCTTTGGTAATTCTTTCCAGAAATATTCAGCTAAATAATCGCATTTTTTAGACTCTCCTAAAGAATAAATTCTAAAACGCACTTATCTTACAACCCCAAATATATTTATAAAATAAATATATTTGGTTTGGGCTTCTCCCCGTTCGTTCGCCACTACTAAGGGAATAATTTCTTTTCCTCCGCTTACTGAGATGTTTCACTTCAGCGGGTATGCTCCTGCCCGGATTTTTGAAAAAAGTTATTAATTTTTCCCAAAAATCCGGGCAAGTATCTCGCATTGAATTGCGAGATGAGTTGTCTCATTCGGAAATCTCCGGATCAAAGGTTGCTAGGCACCTCCCCGAAGCTTATCGCAGCCACGCCACGTCCTTCATCGCCTTTTTATGTCAAGGCATCCTCCATGCGCCCTTATATGAATAACCTACCCCAGATAATTTTTTAAAGTTAAACGTATAAATATGCCCTAATGGCATTATTTATACGACCCTTATATTCTATTCAATTATTAAAGTTCAAGAATTCTTTTACGAGAACTCCACTCATTTATTTCTCAATCGTATTTTTGCGAAACAAACGAGTGAAGTCAAAAAAAATAAAAGACCGATCATAAAACGGTCAATAATATAACATCCAAAAATAACAGTTACTGAAGACCGATTTTATAAATTTGATAAAAAGGTTTCTGCATTAAAAAATTAAAAATGATTTACTGTATTTAATGAATTAATTAACAATTATTATAATAATAACAAACCAAAAAATCCTGTCAACCCCATTAGAAGTCTTGCAACGATTATTTGTTAATTTTGGCCTATAGCGTTAATTGTCAAAATATCGTTTCCATTCTAAAGGAACGGGTATTGAAATATTTTTCCATTCATCTTTTGTCGCCAACTTGAATGATAAATCGGTTGCCGAAAGGGTAATGTTTTTCCCGCCGATAAAATTTTTATCCGCTCCATATTTTGCATCGCCGGCGATCGGACATCCGATAGCCGCAAGCTGAAAACGAATTTGATGGAATCTGCCGCTCGCAAGTTTTATTTTCAAAAACGAAAAATCGCCGCTTGTTTTTAATAATTCATATTCAAGTTCCGCGCGTTGGCACCCCGCGATTTGTTTTTCGCATGCCAATGCTTTTTTACTGTTAATGTCTTTTCTTAAATAATGAATAAGTTTATCTTTTTTCTTTGACGGTTTTCCGACAACTATCGTATGATAAATTTTTTTGACCGACCTATTTCTGAATTGTTCCGATAACCGGGACGCGCCTTTGCTTGTTTTAGCGAATAAAACAATTCCCGAAACCGGTCTGTCCAAACGATGCAATA
>JBBTRL010000079.1:0-4601 GCA_038065195.1 Patescibacteria group bacterium | reverse complement strand
TGTTCCCTCAAAAGTACTAGCAGAAACTGCCCGACTTTTTACTTCTTCAAAAGAAGGTTTTATCGGTTTTTTTGTTAAAATATTTACCTCACCTTTTAATTTTTTTTCACGAAAAAAATATTTAACCTGCTTATCTTCCAATGAATGGAATGAAATAACCGCTAACCGCCCTCCACTACTTAAAACATCAAATGCTTGCGGTAAAACCGACTTTAAATTTTCCATTTCGCGATTAACTTCAATTCTTAACGCCTGAAAAATCCTCGTGGCGAAATGTATGCGATTGTGCCGGTATTTTGAGGGAACAGCCGATTTAATAACACCAATTAATTCTTTCGTTGTTTTTATCGGCATAATCTTTCTTGCTTCAACTATTCTTCGAGCCATAGACCGCGCAAATCTTTCTCCCCCGTATTCCCTAAAAATTTCCGCCAATTTTTCGCCACTATACTTATTTATTATTTCTTCCGCATTTAAAAGATCATTGCAAGAATTATCGCCGACAAAATTCATACCAAGCGGCTCATCTTTTAAAAACGAAAAACCCCGACCACTTTCGTCAATGTGAAACGAACTCATTCCCAAATCAAGCAAAACGCCACTAATATTATTAAAATTATATTCGTTGACTATTTTTTTTAAATTAGCAAAATTATCATTAACCAAAATTAATCGTTCGCGCAAATCAAAATCAGATATCCTCGTTATAACTCGCTTAATCATCTCCATATCCCAATCTATCGCCAACACTTTTCCATTCGGCGCGGTTCTATTAAGAACACCCAATGTATGACCTCCATCACCCAAAGTGCAATCAATAAAATTTTCACCGGACTTCAGATCTAAATATTTAAGTGTTTCGTTATAAAGAACGGGTATATGCAAAATAAATAAATGACACGATTTCTAATTTTCAATTTTAAATGAATTTTAAATTAAAAATTAGAATTTGAATTAGAAATTAGAAATTAGAAATTAGAAATTAGAAATTAGAAATTGAAAGTCCAAGTTTTTAGATTTTAAACTCCTACTTCTCCCAATCTTTCGGCAATATCATTGCTGTTCTTTTCCGTATCGGTCTTATATTTTTCCCATCTATCTTCATCCCAAATTTCCAGTCGATTATACAAACCGGCAATTACCGTTTTCTGCTGAATAAAAGCGTATTTTCTTAAATAATCAGGTATAACTATTCTACCTTGACTATCAATTTCCACATCCATAGCGCCGGCAAGCATCAATCGCACAAAAGCCCTGGTATTTGACTGATTTATTGAATATTGGGCAAGTTTCTGCGCAATCTTTTTCCATTCATCTTTCGGATAAACAAACAAACAATTATCCAATCCCCTTGTAATTACCAACCCCCTCCTTAAGCCCACCTTAAAGCGCGCCGGCAAAGCCACGCGCCCTTTAATATCTACTAAATGTTTATATTCTCCTAAAAACATACTTATCAATTTATAATCCACTCATCCCCACTTCATACCACTTTAATTACATTCTATTCCACTATAATTTATCCGTCAATTAAGAATATGTGGATAACTTCGGGTGGTTGACAATATCCTTAATTCGGATACAATAATAAAAAGTAAAAATACAACACTCTTCTTTGAAAATAAAATATTAAAGGAGCTGTAAAATGATTATCGGAATTCCAAAAGAAATAAAAAACAATGAGAATAGGATTGCGCTAACTCCGAAAGGAACCGCGCTTTTAATAAAAAAAGGGCATGAAGTTTTTATTGAAAAAGATGCCGGAATCGGCAGTGGATTCATAGACCAGGAGTATAAAAAAGCCGGAGCGAAAATAGTTACCGCGCAAGAAGCATGGAACGCGGATATTATAGTAAAAGTCAAAGAACCGTTGCCGCAAGAATACCGATATTTTAAGAATAATCAAATAATATTCACCTATTTACATCTTGCCGGGGCGCAAAAAAGTTTAACTGAAGCCCTAATACAAAGCGGATGCATAGCCATTGCTTATGAAACGGTTGAAAAAAACGGCTCCCTCCCATTATTGAAACCGATGAGTGAAGTTGCGGGAAAAATCGCCATACAAGAAGGATCAAAATTTATGCTTAAAATGCACGGCGGACAAGGCATCCTTCTGGATAAAATTTTTGGGGTTATTCCGGCAAATGTTGTCATAATAGGAGCTGGTGCTTCTGGCACGGCAGCCGCTGTTGCAGCAGCCGGAAGAGGCGCAACCGTCACATTACTTGATATCAATAAAGAAAAACTCGCGCGCCTCAAAAAAGAAATCCGCGGAAATGTTCATACAATCATTTCAACTAAAAAATCAATTCTTAAAGCGGTAAAAAAAGCGGATTTACTGGTAGGAGCCGTGCTTATTCCCGGAAGAAAAGCTCCAAAAATTATTACCGAAAAAATGATAAAATCAATGAAGTACGGTTCGGTTTTTGTGGATATTTCCATTGATCAGGGAGGATGCGCCGAAACTTCGCGCCCGACAACTCACGAAAATCCCGTTTTTACGAAATACGGAATTACACATTACTGCGTGACTAATATGCCAGGCATTGTCCCGAGAACATCCACTTTGGCGCTTACATCCGCAACGCTCCCATATATCCTAAAAATAACGAATCAAGGAGTAGAAAAATTAGCTCTTCACGACAATTGTTTCGCCAAAGGAATAAATGTGTATAAAGGAAATCTTGTATCCAAACCAGTAGCAGAAAGCCTGAAAATGAAATATTCCGATCTGACAAAAATAATTTAAACTAAAATAATCTCTCGTAATATTACGAGAGATTATTTATTTTATTCGCGCGTTATCGCGTTTACCGTTTTTTTTAATCGCTTATGTCTATTAATTTTGAACGGGAAGTATGCCCGGAAACAATGTTTACGCGCGAACCGCTAACGCCAAAAAATTCCGCGATCGCTCTAACAATCGCTTTATTTACCCGCCCCTGAACCGGCGGCTCTTTCACTGAAACTACAAAATGCGCGAAATCAATTTTCTCCACCCGTTCTTCTTTGGCGTTCGGTTTCGCTTTTACGAAAATTTTCATAACCATATTTTACCGCAAATCGTTCTAAAATCAAAATAAAAAATACAGCTAAAAATATCGAACATAAAAAATTACCCCGCAGTATTGCGAGGTAATTTTCGTAATTTCTGTTCAAGAAATACTAGGCCTTCTTAACCTTCACGGCCGAAGGACCTTTTGGAGATTCATTGTTGACCTCAAAAGTTACGGCATCACCCTCGCGAAGTTCGCTAAATCTGACCCCGTCCAATTCGTTGGCATGAAAAAACAAATCTTTTTCCTCGCCATCCGGAATTATAAATCCGAAATTTTTGTCAGACAATAATTTTTTTATTTTTCCGTTCATAAACATGGAAATAAAGTTAGTAAAATCATATTTTGATAATATAAATTCAACTCTATTTCTATAATAACTATTTATTTTATGCTGGATGTCGACTCTAAAAACACTTGATTTAAACCTATTTTAATAGATTAAAGGAAAACATTTCTAATTGAAATACTCCCCTGAAGCAAGTATTAACTCTCCTAAGCTTACAATATCTACGGTATCATACTTTCATTAATTTGTCTATGGTCTTGATGCGCTTAGTGAAAATCCATAACCGCAATCTACCTCGGTATCACTTCTTTCCACTTTGGTTCCAGTTTCGGCGGTGGTCCGACTTGAATTGGCTTAGTTATGGATTTTATTCTGCCGGCGCTGTCCGTAATCGTTAAAGAAACACTCTTAGATCCTTCCGCGTTAAATTTAGCGATAGGATTTTGCTTGGAACTAGATGACGGAATTCCATCCGCGAAACTCCATGACCAGCTATCCAAAGAAGCGCCCTCGGAAGCCGTTGATGTATCTCTGAAATACACGCTACTATTCTTCATCGCAACAATAGTAGAACAAGATTTAAAATCAGAACCGCTTAATGAACAATCAAAATCAGCTTCAATATCACGCAAGATAGTAAATGACTGCGAAGCGGTTAAAGACAATCCGGTTGTATCGGCGGCATACATTGAAGCCGAGTGACTGCCGATGGCAATACCGCTATCCACGGTTGGCCAAAAATCTCCGACGCAAAGACTGCTTTTTGTCATGCCATCTATTTTGAAATCGCATGTTGAAACATCAAGATCGTCATTATTATCAATAGCGGAATACGATAATTTCAAAGCGCCATCAACGCCGGCAACAACTCCCTTATATCCCTTGCAAGATAACGGATCGCAGTCAATGGTAACTGTTGGCGGGACTGGCACAACACAAGCGTCAGAAGATATCACGGATACCACGGAAGAATAATCGGAACATTGGTCGCCACTACCGCACGCTTTAACTCTATAATCATAGCTTAAGCCGTATCCCAAACCGGAATCAGCATATGATGTTCCCGTTATCCCCGTTATTTTCAAACCATTCCTGTCGAGCGTGTAACTTGTCGCGCCGCTTACCGCATCCCACGACAAATTGATATTACCGCCACAAACTCCGGTTGTTCCTTTAAGATTAGCGGGGGGGGTAAGAATAATTGGCTGAAATTTAACTATAACTTCAACACCTAACTTCTCTTTAGGCATCTT
>JBBTRL010000078.1:0-2444 GCA_038065195.1 Patescibacteria group bacterium | reverse complement strand
CCGAAGAAGGAGTCGCGCTTATTCTTCAACACCCGGAAATTCTTAAAGACCACTACATGGATTTGCCTGGCTCTCGCCACGGCGACGACGGGGTCGCGGTTTTGTGGCTCCACGAGGGCAAGCCGAAGCTCAATTGGGGCCGGGCGAACATCTCGAGTGCGAAGTGGGGCTCGGCCTCCTGCGGTAGTAGGGTTGGGCCTGCATAACGCCAGATACATATTGGACTCTGTAAGGCCTTAGGTCTTATGGAGTTTTTTAATCATATTCATTGTAAATACACCGGCATTAAAGGTTTTTTGACTGTTTATCATGATGCGTTAAAGTATGCGTATATGATTACAGATAAAGCCAAAGAAAAGGCCAGAATATTGGTATTTTGGGAAAAGCATGGCCTTTTGGCTACATTAGACGCTTTTCCCGAAGTTAAAAGATCAACTCTGTTTCTTTGGAAAAAGATATTCAAAGAAAACGGCGGCAAAATAGAATTATTGAATAACAAGAAGCGGATTCCCAAAACCACGCGCAGACGGGAATGGCCATTTGAGATAAGACAGAAAATCAAGCAAATCAGATATGATCCATTACATCCCAATCTGGGGCCGGACAAGATTTATCCTTTGCTTAAAATATTTTGTAAAAACAACGGTTTCAAATGTCCCGAAATCAGAACAATAACCCGTATAATTGCCGATGATCTGGAGAAGATGCGTATATTCCCTCAAAAGATATCGCATTTAGGCAAAATCAAGAAAGCCAACCGTAAAAAAGCATTGCGCAAGCCTAAGGGCATAAAACCCGAATATCCCGGCCATTTAATCGCTTTGGACACCATTGAAAAGTTTATTAACGGCACACGGCGATACATAATAACATTTGAGGATATATATACTCGTTTCAGCTTCGCCTGGGCAACCAAATCTCACGCTTCCAAGGCAGCCGAAGAATTCTTTGAACTGTGCCTTAAAGTATTCCCGTATTCGTTTAATTTCCTATATGTGCTTACGGACAACGGTTCTGAATTCAAAAAACACTTTTCTGAAAAATTGAAAGAACTGCATTTAATCCATTACCATACCTATCCCAAGATGCCCAAAATGAACGCGCATGTTGAACGGTTTAACCGCACAATACAAGATGATTGGATTGACTGGCATCTCTGCGGGTTAATGGATCCCGACGCCTTCAACCGTTCACTTATTGATTATTTGATTTTCTATAATACCGAAAGAGTCCACTACGCTTTTCAAAACAAATTGTCTCCGGTGCAATTTATGATACAATGGCAGAAAGAACGACTGGTTGCTGCCAATCCGATTCTTAACAGTTTTAATTTGCCTTTGGAGTCCAAAATTGGGTGGCGTTATACATTTTATTGACTTCGGGCTAAAAATGCGCTATTATTAAAATCGATAGTTCTCGCGATTAATTTGTAAATGTACAAACGAATTATTAGTGCTATCATTATAAAGTTCCGTGTTTTTTTCACAAAAAATATGGATTATATCGGAAAATTAAGTAAAAATCTCCTTGGTCAATGTAAGGAGAATTTAGTTTTTTCAGGAATTTTTATCATAATTTCGGTTATAATTTTAGTTAATGTGTTCATGGAAAGCGGTATTCACAGTAAGCTTTATTTTAGTGAAATTTTTAACGAAGAATACATTACAGAAGAGGTTGATTTTAATTATGTTGGTCAAAATATCGGAGTTGAAAAAAACAGAACAGGAGTAACATTGGGTTTATTGATGGGTGGCTCCATCGTTTCTACTATTTCAATGACGCAAGAAACGGGGCAAGACGACATCGAAGACAGTATTGGCCTTACCACTCTTTACGGCGATTCTCTTTTAGTTGCGCGTTCGCCAATAACCACAATGACTTCTGCAAATAAACGCAACGAAATTATCAAGTATGTTGTTAATTCGGGAGATAATGCCTCATCAATCGCGGCTTCGTTCGGCATCACGGTCAATACTCTTCTTTGGGCGAATAAATTAAATGCCAGAAGCATTATTCGACCCGGCAACGAATTGATTATTTTACCAGTTAGTGGCGTATCGCATAAAATTAAATCTGGCGATACTATTTTGTCAATCGCTAAAAAATACAAAGCGGAAGCAAATCGTATTATTGAGTTTAACGCTTTGCCGGCGGATGGCGCTATTACTGCGGGAGATGTATTGATTATCCCCGATGGAGAAATCTATATTCCCGTGAGTGTTTATGTTTCCGCTCCGAATTATTCCGGAAGTTTAAAAACGATTGACGGATATTTTATCGCTCCTACTACCGGTAGAAATTGGGGACGGTTGCATCCAAATAACGCGGTAGATATTGCTAATTCTTGCGGAACTCCGATTTATGCGGCGGCGGCTGGTTCGGTTACTATTTCAGATGCTGTTGGTTGGAACGTAGGATACGGTATATACATAAAAATTCGTCAT
>JBBTRL010000077.1:0-10293 GCA_038065195.1 Patescibacteria group bacterium | reverse complement strand
CTCTATTGACATTAACTTTACTCCCGTAGTAAAATAATGACATAGGGAGAAAAATATTTTTTCTTACCGCAAACACCGACATCGATAACTGTCTATTGTGTCGGAAAAAAACGGCAATAATAAATATTTCACTGGTTTAGCGGTTAAAATTAGATTGGATTATTGCGTAGCAATATTAACCCTAAATTGGTCTTTCTTTTAGTTCTTTTTTTACAACGCCTTGCGCCAAAAAAACAATAATGTAATTCGCGCAAGCGTTTAAGAATAGAGGCATCTCTAAAGAGGTGCCTCATTTTCTTGCCTGCCTATTGGTAGGCAGTGTCCGCCTATTGATTTTTATTATTAGATACTTTATTATTTAAATGTTAATCAATAAAAGTAAACTCTTATCAAAAGATATAAACTCAACAATCGTATAATAACTCCGCAAGTTCGCCTGATTGATGAAAATGATGAACAGATGGGCGTTATTGATACGCAGAAAGCGTTAGATATCGCGCGTGAACGCGGATTTGATTTAGTGGAAGTGGCGCCAAATACTCAGCCACCGGTGTGCAAGCTCTTGAACTTTGGAAAATTTTTATATAGAATAGCAAAACAAGAAAGACAACATAAGGCCAAGCAGAAAAAAAGTGAAATGAAAGCGATACGGATAAGCATCAACACCGGAAAGCATGATCTTGAAGTAAAGGCTAAAAAAATCGTAGAATTTCTTGATCAAGGTCATCAAATAAAAACGGAAATTATTTTGAAAGGGAGGGAAAAGCAACATAGAGAATTGGCAAAACAAAAACTTCAAGAATTTATTTCAATTATTCCCATAACGATAAATACGATGGAAAAACCGAAAAGTACGCCAAGAGGATTTTTTATAGTAATAAACAAAACTTAATAATGAAACTAAAAACAAACAAATCGTTAAAAAAACGAATAAAAATAACAAAAAACAGGAAGCTTATGATAAGGCGCGGCCGCCAAAATAAATTTAACGCGAAAGACAGCGGTAATATCACTAGAAGAAAAAGGAAAAATAAAAGAATCGTTAGCGCATTGGCAAAACAGCTTAAAATTAATAGCGGATTGCCGTATTCATATTAATTAATTTTTAAATTATAGCTATGCCGAGAGTAAAACGAGGTGTTCAAAAAAGAAAAAGGAAAAAGAATGTCATTAAAATGACAAAGGGTTTTCGGTGGCGCCGAAAATCAACTTATAAAGCGGCTAAAGACGCCTTGCATCACGCTTGGGTTAATTCTTATAAAGATCGTAAAAGAAAAAAACGAGATTTTCGCCGACTTTGGCAAATACAGATTAACGCCGCCTGTCGCATAAACGGTATTACATACAGTCGATTCATTAACGCTTTGAAAGGGAAAAATATTGTAATTGACAGAAAGATACTATCTTCGTTCGCGCGGGAAAATAATGAAATTTTTAAAAAAATACTTGAAGAAGCGAGAAAATAAAATTACTGCGCAAATAAAAACACCCTGATATTGTAAATCGGGGTGTTTTTTAAAATAATATTATTATTTATGTGGCACTGACCATTTATGCGGAATTCCGCTCGGTGTATGACAAATACCGCATTTATCGGTCATATGGTCTTGCCTGTCTTTATGGCATTTTATACATTTTTCTTTTGGCACTTCCGCCGGTCGGCTCACGAACTGCGGATCCAAAAATACGGTTTTGCCAATCCTTCTCATCTTACCCATTATCGTATCCTTATGGCAATCCACGCATTTGGCTTTTCCATAATGCGCTGACTTCACAAATCCGACGACGGCCGGCTCCATAATATGGCAACCTCCGCACATTAACGGATTTTCCGAAACATAATTCATCGCCTTGGGAATAACGAATGGTCCGGCAACAAAACCGATAATTACTATAATCATGACAGTGGTTAAAACAACTTTACAAAATACGCAATTCTTTCCCATAATCAATCTCCCGGATGACAAATTATACACATTGGGATCCCGCCTTCTTTCGCCCTCTTGGCGATTTCATTTGGATATTTTCCCAATCTGCCTTCGGATTTATGTTCAATGGCATGCATTGCTTCTTCATCTCTGCGTACATGACATCGCGAACACATAAATTTATTTGGATCCTTAATGTCGGGATGCTGAACATCATGCATACCTTTTGGCATATGACAGGTAACGCAAACCGGGGTATGGGCATTTTCTTCGAAACTTTTATGCCAATTATTCGAGGAACCGTTCCATTGCCATTTATTACCTTCGGATTTATAAATTAACCCGTGCCGTGTATAATTCAAATATTTTTCCATCTGCGGATGCCGATCTCCGGAGTGGCATTTTCCGCACGCTTCGGGTCTGCGCGCTTCTTCTAAAGAAAACCTATGCATCACATGACATGTATTGCATTTAAATTCTACCTGATGACAAGCCATACAATCTCTTTTTAAATCAATAAATTTTTCATCCTTATCAAGATTGATATGATTTTGGATTCCACCACTCCACGACTTCCCGTGTTTACTTTTCCCAAATTCTTCAACTTGCTTTTTATGGCATTTTTCGCAAACTTTCGGAGTGATGACATTAACGACATTTTTCATATCACATTTTGAATCATTGATACCTCTAATTTCGGCAACTTTTTTAACTTCTTCCATGGTCGTTTCATCAATATTAATATGGCACTCATCGCAACCAACTCCCTTTAAAGCATGTTTGCTTTTGCGCCAATTCTGAAAAACAAACGGAGTATATTTTTGCTCATGGCAATCAAGACAAATTTTCATACCATCTGTTATAACAACCCTTTCCTCCGGCGATGCCAAACGATGGAATGTTTCCGATTGCCAACAAACAAAAAATACTGCGCTAAACGCCGTCATTAAAAAGACGACGAGAGTATAATGTAATTTTTTCACTTTCACCTCCTTTAAATTAATGCTTCCAAAATTGTAAATAACATACAAACAATCATCAAAATCGTTCCGCATATAAAAGCGATGACGCGAACAATTTTATATGGTATAAACATTTCCATAATTGTCTGAATAAATGGCCATAAAGTCATTGCCGCAAAAACACCCATTGTTGCTAAAATACCAATCCGAAACGACACCAATTTCAAAAAATGAAACATTGGATAAAAATACCATTCCGGTTTTATATGTTCCGGCGTTATAAACGGATTTGCCGGTTCACCCAATGTTGGCGGGAAAAAATAAACTATCGCGATAAAAGCGCAAATCAATACCCAAAGGATTTTATATTCATTAAAGATATGATCCGGCACCAACGAATAATAACTTTTTTCTTTTCCGCCGGTATAAGAAATCCCATGCTCTCTCGCCAAAAAAAGATGAATCATCATTAACGGTGTTAATACCAAAAGCGGCAAAACCATTACATGAAGAATAAAAAATCTCGGCATTGTGTATAAATTTATTTCAGTGCCGCCAAGTATTAATCGCTTTATAAACGGTCCCATAACAGGCGTCGCGCCGGCAATATTGGCTCCAACCTGTGTCGCCCAATAACTTAACTGATCGCCGACTAAAGCGTAGCCCGTAAATCCCAAACCGAGGGTTGTGAAAAAAAGTAACATTCCGCAAACCCAAACAAGCTCTCTCGGCTTGCGATACGATTCCGTAAAAAACACGCGCAACATATGCATAAACAAACTGACAATCATAATATTCGCGCCGAGTTGATGAACTCCACGAATGTAACTTAAAACAGGAAATTCGTAGGTAATGTTTTTGATTGAGATATAAGTCGCGGACAACCCGTTGGTCAATTCCCCGGAATAATTCATATAATAAACTCCGAGAATAAGTCCGGTCACAAACTGAATAAAAAAACAAATCATTGGAATCCCGCCCAACGCGAAAAAAAATTCGCGCACCAAAGCGGTTGGCACTTTTTCATCAATTTTATCTTTCAGCTCCTTCGGGGTTATGCCGATTCTTTCTTTAAAAAAATTCCTCATAATCCCTCCCTCTTAAAGTATTGCTCCGGCTGCCATGACGGCTCCTTAAAACTTATATAAACCAGTCCGTTTTCCAAACTTACCGGATATTGTTCCAATGGCCTTTCCGGTGGCCCGCTTTCCACGCTTCCGTCAGCCGCAAAAATCGCAGTATGGCACGGACAAAGAAATTTACCTTCCTCTTTTTCCCAAAAAACCTGACAGCCCAAATGAGTACAGGTTAAAGAAAAAGCTTGAATATTTCCGCCATTGTTTATCAAAATGGCTTTTCTATGATTCGCTTTGTCTTGAAAAAGAATTGAAGATCCCGCTTTATCTATTTCACTTATCGGCGCCGCGTAAACCTTGCGATAAACATATGGCTTGCTAAACCATCCGGACGGCATTAACGATTTAAGTAATTGGCTCGCTATCGCCCCGATAGCTCCGGCGCTTGCGACTAAACCAAAACCGATTAAAGTCCATTGGAAAAATCCGCGCCTCGTAACGCCCGTTTTTTGCAATTTATTTTTCAAACCGCACCTCCTCCATTTTTCTTTAAAAATTAGAGTTAAAAACGAATAATTTTTAAATAGAAAAATGAGAGCCCCGTACCAATTTAATAACCTCGCCTTATGTAATCTACCAGTAAAGTCGTTAGGCGATTCGCTCTCAAATTTTCATCCACAACTTACTTGCCCCGAAATTAGTATGGGGCTTGTTCATTCAATCCGCTAAATAACTTTTCAAAAAACCAACATCAAAATATTATATTATATGACCGAAAATATGTCAATTATTTTAACTGAAACATTCAACGCGCGTATTGTTCAAATTTTTTATTACTTAGCAATTAAAAATAAACATAGTTTTTGAAAACTATGTTTATTTTACCGCATAATATTATTTTTTCTTTATTGATTTTAATTACCTTGAATTACGAAATACATTGCTTTCCGCCACGCCCCGTCTGCCTACGGCAGACGGGGCGTGGCGGAATTTTTACCAATTTCGCGTATTTCGTAATTCAAATCAATAGAATGCTTTAATAACATCAACTATCTTAAGAAAATCACATACGCCATACCGTCAGTAAAGAATTTATCTCCGGAAAAATTCGTACCCAACATTGGCTCAACAAATTTTTCTTTTGTAAAACCCAATACATCTCCTGTATTTTCCAAATCAAAAAATAAAAACTCTCTTTCTGTATCAATATCCGCTTTAATTTTATGAGTAATAAGCCATTTCACGCCAATATCCAAACTTGCCGTTCCAACATAAATATGACTACCGTCTTGAGTCTCAAATTGTGTTTTCCAAAACCTCGCATGATGTCGTTCGCGGACATTTTGGACTTTGGTTGGTTTTTCAAAACCAAAATCATTAACATTGGCATTCCAAAAAGAGGATGTCATCGGCGCGGTAGGATAATTTTCTTTCAAGATTGCGGACTTGGCAAGTTTCGCTATGGAAACAAAAGTTGCAAAGTCGGCGCGATACCACCCGGCGCTTTGCATAACATCTGCGAGTAATTGATCATTTTTAGCAACCACAATAAAACTTAACGGCTCTTGCCGTTCACTAATCAATGTTTCAGTAAAACGAGAAATCTGTTTATTTCCAAATATATCTAACGCATTGGCGGTTACGATTACATTCGGTGTTTCTTGACGCGCAATGAGCGGATGATAATAAAGAGCAAAATTTATATAAAAAATAATCTCTGCAAAAACAAGAAGCAAAATAACAATTTTGGCTTTCCGCGTTAAAGTAAATAATACTAAGGGCTTACGATATTGCAACCATTCCGATATGGTAATCCCTATAAGAAGCCAAAGCGTGCCCAAAAGATAACCGCCCCACACATCGCTTAAAAAATGAACACCAAGATAAAGTCTACTTAAACCAATCGCAAGAATCAATATGATACTAAAAAACAACGCATTGATTTTATATTTCCAATTTTTTATTTGCCGGAATAAGATGTATGCCAGAAAACCATAAAATGCGACAGCTACGGTTGCGTGTCCGCTTGGAAAAGAAAAGGTATCTTCAATATAAAACGCGACATCTGGTCGCGGACGATGAAACGCCAGCTTCCCAAGAAAATTAAACAACGCGCTTCCGACAATCGTTATCCAAAAAGGAAGTAAATATATTCTTTTTTTCCATAGCCAAAGAATAAAAGAAAAAATAATCACAGAACTTGCTATAATTTGAGCTTTTCCAAATAAAGTTATCCACGAAAAAACTTTTATCAATCCAATATCTCGAAAAATAAATAAAAGATTTGCCACGCGCTCATCCATCGCTACTATAATATCAGAAGCGACAATATCTTGAAGGATGCCAAGGAAAAGAAACAAAACATAAATAAATGCGACAAGCAAAAACGAAAGAGGAAGTCCGGAAAATTTTTCTCTGCTTAATCGTTGTCTGATAAATAAAAAAATGACCGGATGATTTTTAACAAAACGATCCACGCCCGGATTGGTGATAATGGTATTTTTCATTGAAATTATTATTGATTTTATGAAAAAGAATGATGGTCCGCTTTTCTTTGCGATAAGCCAAAGTATAATTGACAATATAAATAAAAAGAAAATAAAAATGCCCATTCTTGATGACCAAATTCCCACTACATTAATTGCCCCGCCGAAAAAATAACCAAAAAGAAGATTGGCTGCCGCCCACAAAAACGCGCTTATCACATTTTACAGCAAAAACGACCACTTGTTCATTCTTGACAATCCCGCAATAAATGGAATAATTGGCCGAATAGGACCGATAAAACGGCCAAGAAAAATACTCTTATTACCATGTTTCCTAAAAAACCGTTCTCCCTTTTCTAAGTGACTAAGTTTTAAAAATTTATTTTCTGAACGAAAAAATTTTATTCCTTTTATTCCCAAGTAATAACTTAAACTATCGCCAAGCATCGCTCCGATTGCGGCGAATAAAATCAAATCGCCAAAATCAAGGTATCCTTGAGCCGACAAGAAACCTGCAAACACAATTATAGTGGCTCCCGGGATCATTACTCCAATAAAGGCTAACGATTCTAATAAAGAAATTAACAAAATAGCCCAGTATCCGAAAATACCGAGGTGCTGAATTGTTGATAAAAAAGAATTTATAAATTCCATAATTATACTAAAAAAGCATACCACATTCTTTATAATTTTATAAGCATACATCCGCTTGCTTTGGCATACAAATTTTACTGGAATGCAAAAATTTTATATTTTATCACCATTTACTAAAATACTCCGTGGCAAGCCACGGAGTGTTTATTTAAATCGATTTTCCACCATCCGCCAGTCAATCGCTTTCATAAACGCTTCAATGTAATCCGTTTTTTTAAGTCCGTAATCGGTCAAAAAAGCGTGTTCAAAAACATCCATCACTAATAAAGGAATTGCTCCGGCGAAATGCCCCGCATCGTGTTCATTGATCCAAACATTGAAAAGGCGACCTGCTTCTGCGTCATAATAAAAAATAACCCAGCCAATGCCGCGCATCGCGCCCATTGATTTAAAATCTTTTTCCCATATTTCATACGAACCCCATTCTTCAATAATTTTTTTAGCAAGCGTCGATTCGCCGTCAAACTCTTTTGTATCTTTGGTTAAATTTCCGAAATAAAGCTCATGAAGACGCATGCCGTTAAATTCCCAGCCAAAACGTCGATTCAGTTCCGCAAATTCCGGCGTTCCAAATTTATAATTTTTTTCCATTTCAATTAAAATATCGTTCAGTTTGTTAAAATTATCAACATAACCTCGATACAAGGTAAAATGATTGTTTAAAAGATTATCGCTAAAACCATTAAGGCCTAATAAATGATTAAAATCTTTTGGTTGATACATAGTTTAAAAATTATCACCCTTCGGGTGACCACCCGTAGGGTGGAAAATTATAAATTCGTTTTATATCTTTCCCACTAAATCCAGTCCGGGCTTCAATGTTTTTCCTCCTGGCTCCCAACTTGCCGGACACACTAATCCTTTATGCTCTTTAACGAATTTTGCCGCCTGTAATTTTCGTAAAATTTCTTTTACTGAACGACCAATGCTGTTATCGTGCATCTCCATCGCTTTCAAAATTCCATCAGGATCAATAATGAAAGTCCCTCTCAATGAAAGACCCTCTTTTTCAATATAGGTGCCGAATTCTCGGCAAACATTACCTGTCGGATCGGCTAACATCGGAAAATTTATTTTCTTTATCGCCGGCGATTGATCGTGCCAGGCCTTATGCGCGAATACCGTATCTGTGCTGACGCTCAAAATCTCTGCGCCGGATTTCTGAAATTCTTTGTAATTTTCCGCCGCTTCTTCCAATTCAGTTGGGCAAATAAAAGTGAAATCTGCCGGATAAAAAAGCATAACCAACCACTTGCCTTCATAATCGGAAAGTTTTATTTTTTTTATCTCTTCGTTATGAAAAGCGTCTAAACAAAAATCACCAATTTTAGAATTAATTTTTATCATACCCAGTAATACAACTTCCAGTTTTACCAAACATTGCTTTTTGGTATTCTGAAAATAAATTAATCTTAAACCCAGAAATATCTTCTATTATAACAACTTTTTTTGCGTTCTTCTAACTTTCGCTTTTTTATTATTAGCGGAGCTAATATAGTTTTTACCATATTTCAAAATTTCCAATACAAAAACAGAAGAAGAACACACTGGAAGTTGATATACTGGGCATACTTACATTATACTACATTATTTATTCTCTGCCAAAAATTTTATCAGCATATTTAAAAATAAAAAATGATAAAATGCCCAGCTGGATTGTCGGAGTAAGGCCGGTATTAAGCACGGGTATTATCGGCATATATTCATTATATGCCCATCTGCCGGAATTCAAAGCGTATTTTTCTAAAATTATCGACGCGATAACGGCGAAAATCGCGGCAAACCATATTCTTTTTTTTAAATACGGAATGAATTGAAAAAATAACCATAAAACGGTTATAAAAAACGCGTCAATAAACGCCGCGCGCGCGAGCAATGCCTGCGTTATCGGTCCGCCGCGATAATGAATATACAAATAAGAATGCATATTTTCCCAAATCCAGTTCAGAAAAAACGCCCAAATGAATATCCAAAAAAATTTCCTCATAGTTTAATTATTTTTAAAACTGCGCGTTTTCTTAGTAAATTTTTAGTTGTATAAAGTTATCCACATCCTTATTATTGACAAAAATGATATATATTGCCATTATGATAATGGAATTGCTTCTGGACTAAACTGTGGCGTTTATCGTCGCGTTCCCGCAAGGGATAGGTTCAGAAGTTTTTATTTTGGCCAAATTTGCACATAAATCTCCCGATGAGCAATAATTTTACGGTATTCATCCGACCACTTTTTTTTATTTTGGACCGAACGATTTATCACGCTTGCCGCATAATCCGCTAATTGTAATAAATTATTACTTTCCGATCGCTGCATTTTTACCTTTTTAATTATTCCTTTATGATTTTTTCGCCGCAAGTATTTTGCCAGTTGGCGTTTAAAATCAAGGCTACCGCTTTCGTCAATCACTACCGTCGCTTTTTCTAATTTCTCTTTGGCATTTTCAAAAACTAAACCGCAAGCATATTTATAAAATGATTCTTTGTTGCGAAAACCCTCGCCCCATAATTTTTCTGGATTTTTATTTATCACAATTCCGTAATAAAAAAAGTTGTAAGGAAAAACGGCCGTCAAAAAAGCGCGCCTAACTTTGTCAGAATTACGCTTAAAATGAAATTCGTAACTTTCCGGTAGCCCTAATTCCTTTTTTAATAATTTAATTCTCTGATCGCAGGATAATGCCTCGTCGTTGTCCTCAAAAATAACCAAACTGACCGTAAAATATCGACTGGAACCTTTTTCAATTTTTAATCCGGAGTCGCCGGACTCATCAATAAAAACTAACATAATTCAATTAAAGCCGCTTCTTTTGTTTTATCAATTTTGTAGATATTGTATTTCGCCATAATTTAGTTTAAATCCTCAAACTTTTTCCAATTTTTATCTAACTTGCCCGGAATGTATTTATAATCTTTTGAATCATTATAATGCCAAATACCACTCTCTTTTAAAACTATTCCGCCAATAAAATTTTTACCAAGCTCTTTTAACTTTTCTGCTAAAGCCGGCGCTCTACCCTCGGTATCAGTAGCAGTTCTTCCGCTCTTTGTATCAAAAATTCCAGCCTTGCCGCTTTTGAATTTTATAATCCAATCAGGATAGAAAAGAGAAAATTTTTGATCAGCTGTATTAAAGTATTTTATCGCAAAATATTCTTGACCGATTTCCTGTTTAAACCACCAGTCA
>JBBTRL010000076.1:0-5980 GCA_038065195.1 Patescibacteria group bacterium | reverse complement strand
TTACTTCCGGTAAAATAATTCAATGCCGCGCCGAAACTTTTTTCTTCCACAATGCGCAAATCCGCATCCATTCCGTTTTCCAATCGGACTATTGATTTTACGCGGCCTTTTCCATAAACTCTAACAACCTCCGGCATATTTACAAAAAAATCCATAACTTTTTGCGGTTTTTGCGAAACAACCAAAATGTCAATGTCACTTATTGTTTCTTTCATCCGCCTGACCGATCCGGCGACGATGACTCTCTGAACTTCCGGCAATTTTTGAAGCCGTTCTTCAATTTTACGAATAAGAGGCAAAACAAATCCTAAAATAAATCTATCGGAACATTGTTTTAAAAACTCAATTCCTTTTAATATATTGTCTTCAGTTTTTTTCTTAAAATGCGGAATCTTACTGATTTTTCCCGCGACCGCCGCTTTTTCCAGATCAATAACGTTTTTTATTTTCAGATGCTCGTAGAGTGCTTTTATCATTTTTGGTCCAATGCCTTCAATGGCCGTAAGTCCCGCAATATCAACCGGCATTTTTTTCTTTATTTTTTCGTAATCTGAAATTTTGCCGGTTTTTATAAATTCTTCAATTCTTCCGGCAATACCCTTGCCGACTTCCGGTATTTTTTCCAAACCGTTGATACCTTCTTTTTTATAAATTTCTGCGATATCTTCTTCCATCGCGCCGATTATTCGCCCCGCGCGTTCAAAAGCTCGCGAACGAAACGGCTCGTCTTCCATTTCCAAGTAAAGCGCAAAATTCAATAAAATTTTAGCGATTTTTGAATTCAACATAATGTGCTTTATTTATAACATACTTTATAACGCGCCGTAAAATTGCAAAAAACATTGACATCATCACGCCAATTATGTGCTACAATTTACATATGACAACCGAAAACGCTAAAATTAAAAATTTAATTTTTTACAGCATTATTGCCGTTCTTTTCGCGCCGCTTGTAAGCCCCTTATTTCTCGCGCCGTTGGGAATTATTTTATTTCCCGATGCTTTCGCCAAAGCGATATTTTTAAGAATTGTGATTGAAATAATTTTCGCATTGGCAATTTTTTCAATATTAAAAAAACCGGTTGCGTTTAAAATCAAGCCTTTATTTTGGGCTTTTTTATTTTTATGGTTAATAATGACCGTTTCTACTTTCGCGTCTCCCCAACCGCATCAATCATGGTGGGATTTACAATACCGCTCGCTTGGATTTTTCTTTTACTCGCATCTTTTTATTCTTCTTTTTATTATTATTTATTTTATAAAAGACGAAAAAATGTGGGATCGCATTTTTACCGTAATTATAAGCATTGGCGGCGTAGTCAGCGCGATAGGCATTCTCCAATGGTTTGGCGTATATTTTAAAGCTGCATACATAACGGTTGGCGGTTTGGACCGACCAGGAGCGACACTCGGCAATCCCAATACTTTTGGCGCGTATCTTGTTATTTTATTGCCGATTACTCTGTTGTATTTATTGCGATCCTTAAAAAAACGACCTCTGTTTAATATCGGCGCCGTATTTTTCGGCGTTATTTTCGCGCTGGAAATCGGCGGACTCGCCGTTGCTAATAGCCGGGCGGCGATACTGGGATTCATCGCTTCCTTAATAATATTTACGCTTCTTTATAATTTTCAAAAAACCTGGATTAAAAAAGCGGCTTTTAGCGCTTTAATTTTTTTAATTATATTTTCCATTGCCGGAATTAAAATCGGATTCTTAAAAGATACATTTATTTTTAACCGTTTTGCTTCGTTAATATCCAGCTCCGGCGCCACTCGCCTGACCGCGTGGCAAAGCGGTTTAAAATCTTTTTTAGACCGGCCGTTTTTCGGATTCGGACCGGAAAACTTTGCCATTGCTTTTGATAGAAATTATAATCCATTTTTCGGAACAATGCCCGGACTGGACGAACATTGGTGGGGACGAGCGCATAATTTTATTATTGAATGGCTGACGACTCTGGGAATTATCGGGTTTGCCGCTTATTTGTCGGTTTACGGTTATATGTTTTTCCATTTAAACCATATAAGAAAAGAAATAAAAAATTCCAATTCCGCCGCAACGGCAACTATGCTGATTTCTGTTTTTGCCGGTTATTTTACATACAGTTTTTTCAATTTTGACACCCCCGCTGTTTTAACGCTGATTTTTATTTTATGGGGGTATTCATATTTTCTTATAAGCGGACATTCAGAAGCAACCACGAAAATAAAAACGATCATATTGCCCAAAATAGCCAAATATGGTTTAATTTCCGTTTTATTTATTCTAATACTTGTCTTTTGGCGCTATAATTTAAAACCGTTTATTGTTAATGCTCGCGCAAATAAGGCGGAAGTGAACTATCTTAACAATCCGGAAAAATTTTTTAACGACTACATAAAAATAACCGAAAAATCCGGCTACATTGAACACGATCTGAATTTACGATTTTAT
This sequence comes from Patescibacteria group bacterium, assembly GCA_038065195.1. Taxonomy (GTDB): domain Bacteria; phylum Patescibacteriota; class Minisyncoccia; order GWA2-38-13b; family GWA2-38-13b; genus GWA2-38-13b. The sequence continues at coordinate 3,543 of JBBTRL010000076.1, read as the reverse complement.
TCCTCCGCCATAAAATACGCAAATTGGCTTTCTCAAAACGGAAAGATTGAAGATTCAATCGCCAAAAGAAAAATTTTAATCGGACTATTGGAAAAAAACTTGCAAATCCAGCAATATTATACTAGGGATTACCTATTTTTAGGCGATTCTTATTCTTATTTAATTACGTTGGAAAATAAAAATAAAACGGAAAATTTCGCAAAAGCCCGCAATTACTATCTTAAGGCAATTGAACTGTCGCCCGAGAGACAGGAAGGTCAAATCGGCCTCGCCCATCTATATCGCATCGCCGGACAATATGACGAAGCGATAAAAATATTGCTGGAAATTATCGCACTGAACGATCGATACGGCCCGGCTCATTTATGGCTGGCGATAAATTATTTTTATAAAAATGAAATTGAAATTGGGATAAAAGAATTAAAAAAAGTACTAAATTCAGGATATGATTTACCGCTGGAAAATCTGCAAATAATGTTCAAAAACAAACCGGAAACATTGAAAAAAATACTGGAAGGTATAAAATAATTAAGTAATCAAGAATTAAATACACATTAAAATTATGGAGGCGCTTATGAGAGACTTTGAAAAAAAACAAAAAAAGCTCATTGAAAAAAAAGAGCAAAAACAAGAATGGCGAGACTTTATCGCCAAAGTTTTTATTGATGCTGAAGAAGATCATGCCGGAGAAATGCATTTCATTAATCTGAAAAATGAAATACTCCTGTCGGCATTCAAAGAGCAAAAAGAATATATCAATTCTCTGGATAAAAAAGAATTCAAGGAGTTTAAAGAAAGTCTGATAAAAAAAATAGCTCAAGAATTCACAGATTCTTTAACGACTCCCGAGGTGGAATTTTATGCTAAAATCAACGATATGGTTGCTGATTATAAAAGCATTTCTTATCCGGAAAAATTGATTCCAAAATTGGAAGAATTAAAGATTGAATTGGAATCCTTATGCGAATCTTTGTCTCACGAGACTGAATTCGCCTACGAAGCGCATAGTGAAATAAAAAAATTGAAAGACGAAGCGGAAAAAATCATAAAAGAAGCTAAGGAAAAAGGAAGGGAAGAAAAAAAAACGCTTCAAACGATTCAAAGCGAAACACATAATAAAATTCTGCCTATTTGCCTAAAAATACAAGAAATAAAAAGAAAAAGTCAATCATTTAAGAAATTTGAATTCAGGGAAATATTTCTGGCTTATATAAAAACTGAAATAAATCTTTGGATAAACTTGGAATTCCGGCGATCCACATGGTCTGATAAGTAATTGCATTCCAAAAAACCCTGTTTCGTATAATTATGAAGCGGGAGTTTTTATTATAATTCAATTCGTGAACTGTATTTTTCGCTGTTTTCATGCTAATTTTAGAAAGTAATCGTGAATATGAAAAATATCATTCCGCAAGAAATTATAAATATTTTGGAAGAATTACAGGCGTCCGGATATGACGCTTATATTGTCGGCGGATGCGTGCGAGATTATTTACTCGGCAGAAAGCCGAAGGATTGGGACATTACGACTTCGGCGAAGCCTGAAGAAATTCAGGAAGTTTTTCCCGGTTCTTTTTATGAAAATACATTTGGCACAGTTACTATTTTGACGGAAAATGAAAATTCGGCATTAAGGGCGGTAGAAATTACGCCGTTTCGTATTGAGGGAAAATATTCTGATCGTCGCCATCCGGACGAAATTAAATTCGCGAAAACATTGAAAGAAGATTTGTCGCGACGCGATTTCACGATCAATGCGATGGCTATTAAGCAAGATAAAGTCGCGGATTATTTTGGAGGTAAGGATGATCTGAAAAATAAAACCATAAAGACAGTCGGCGATCCAGACGAACGATTTAGAGAAGACGCTTTAAGAATAATGAGAGCAACGCGTTTGGCAACAGAACTTGATTTTGATATTGAAAAAAAAACGGCCGAAGCCATAAAAAATAATTCCGAATTAATAAAAGAAATTTCCGTTGAGCGCGTTCGGGATGAACTTATAAAAATCTTGTCCATTCCTTCTAAAAATCCAACGGGCAAAATAAAATTTTGGCAGGAATCGGAATTAACGGAGAGTGATTTGGCAAGTGGCGCGATAAAAGGGGTGGAATTGCTTCGTGATTTGGGTATTTTGAAACACATAATTCCCGAACTGGAAGCCGGAATGGGAGTAACGCAAAATAAGCATCACATATTTACCGTTTGGGAGCATAATATGCGGGCTTTCGCTTACGCCGTTAAAATGGACTTTTCCCTTGAAGTTAAAATCGCGAGTTTATTTCACGATATAGGCAAGCCACATTCCAAGCGCGGCGAAGGACCGGATTCCACTTTTTACGGACATGAAGTTGCTGGCGCGAAAATAACATCCGGAATATTAAATCGTTTGAAATTTCCTAAAAACCAACGCGATAAAATTATTAAATTAGTCCGTTGGCATCTGTTTTTGTCTGATCCAGATAAAATAACCCTTTCGGCGGTAAAAAGGGTTGTAAGAAATGTGGGGCAAGAGAATATTTGGGAATTGATTAATGTTCGTAAAGCGGATAGAATTGGTTCTGGCGTTCCCAAGGCCGAACCGTTTCGTTTGCGGACATATAAAGCGTTGATTGATCAGGCGTTGCGCGAACCTATTTCTCTTAAAATGCTGAAAGTTAACGGCGATTATATTATGAAGATTTTGAATATTCCGCCCGGGCCGAAAATCGGATTGATTTTGAAAAGCATTATGGGCGAAGTGCTTGACGACGCTTCTAAAAACGACGAAGATTATTTGAAAGGAAGAATCAAAGAATTAAATGAATTGTCGGAAGAAAAATTAAAAAAATTTTCCGCGAGCGGCGAAGAAAAATGGGAAAAAATTGAGGAAGGAGAAATAAAAGAAATAAAAAAGAAACATTATGTTGATTAAAAATCGGGCTGTAGTGTAATGGTAGCACGAGTCCTTCGGGAGGATTTAGTTCGAGTTCAAATCTCGGCAGCCCGACCAATTTAGATATTTGTTAAAATACACCATTCTGACAAAAATTGAGAGCGATGTTATTAAAAAACTGTCCGTGCTTATTATGGCGAAGTTAGCCAAAGCACTCGGCGTTTCAATTGAGGATTTGATAAAATAAATATGAGCGAAGAAATTTTAAAACTAAAAAAGGAAATAGAAAGATTAAAAAAATCTGTAAAAAAACAGCGTTACGGTTTGGTTTGGATGGATGTCCCAGAAGCATTTGAAGACGATGTTGAAAATAAACTGCCAATTCTTAAAGAAGTGCCGGAGCTTGCAATAAAAAATAATGATGGCAAACCAACTCATATTTTAATTGAAGGCGACAATTATCACGCTTTAACCTGTCTTAATTATACTCACAAGGGAAAAATTGATGTTGTTTATATTGACCCGCCATACAATACCGGTTCTGATGGTTTTCGCTACAAAGATAAAAGAATTTTAGATAAATTTCCTGATGGCACAGAAGTGCCAGCTGATCATCCATTTCGCCATAGTTATTGGTTGTCTTTTATGGAAAAACGGCTTGATTTAGT
>JBBTRL010000075.1:0-3924 GCA_038065195.1 Patescibacteria group bacterium | reverse complement strand
AACGAGGCAAGTGCGATAGAACTGGGTCACATCTTTAAATTGGGGCTGAAATATTCAAAACCCCTTAATATTAAATTTAAAGATAATGAAGGTAAGGATAATATAGTATATATGGGCTCCTATGGAATAGGCATTGGCAGGGCAATGGCCGCTATCGCGGAAGTTCATAATGACGAAAAAGGATTGGTGTGGCCGCAGGCGTTAAGTCCCTTTACGGCTCATTTGATAAGTTTGAAACAGAATGACGAATCTGGTAAAATTTACGCTACTTTGCTAAAATCGGGTATTGATGTATTATATGATGACAGGTTGGATAAAACGCCCGGAGAGAAGTTTGCAGATGCAGATTTAATGGGAATATCATATAGAATTGTTGTAAGCGAAAAAACTATTGAAAAAAAAAGTGTAGAAGTCAAAAAAAGAAATGAAGAAAAGAGGGAATTATTATCCACAGAAAAACTATCATCATTTTTATTAAAAAATTTCAATAATTAATTTCTAGTGAAAATTTTAAAGAATTTATTAGAAATTAGAAATTAGAAATTAGAAATTTGTTAAATAGATTCTTTGGCTTATTTTCAAAAGATCTTGGTATTGATTTGGGTACCGCAAATACTCTTGTTTATGTTAAGGACAGAGGAATCGTTATTAATGAGCCATCGGTTGTTGCTATTAATCAAAAAACCGGACAGGTATTGGCCATTGGTTCGTTGGCAAAGAATATGGTTGGTCGCACCCCGGCCCATATCGTTGCGTTGCGCCCCTTGATAAATGGAGTGATATCTGACTTTGAAGTTACCGAGCAGATGTTAAAGTATTTTTTTAATAAGGTGCATGAAGGAAAATTTAATTTTTTACCACGGCCTCGTGTTGTTGTGGCTATACCTTCCGGCGTTACGGAAGTTGAAAAAAAAGCCGTTATAGACGCGGCGAAAAACGCTGGCGCGCGCGAAGCATTTTTAATTGAAGAACCGATAGCGGCGGCTCTGGGAGCGCGCCTTCCCATACAGGAAGCGTTGGCCAATATGATTGTTGATATTGGCGGTGGGACAACGGAAGTTGCGGTTATTTCTTTAGGGGGCATTGTTTTGAGTAAAAGCTTGAGAATAGCGGGAGATAAATTAAATGAAGATATTATTCAATATGCCAGGGATGAATTTAATCTTCTTCTCGGGGAACGCACAGCTGAGGATATTAAAATAGCCGTTGGTTCCGTTGAGGAGCAAGAAGAGGTTTTGGAAGCGCCTATGCGCGGTCGTGATATAATTACCGGACTTCCCAAGGAAATTATAATAAACGATATTCATATAAGAAAAGCCATTAGCCGTTCGGTTAAATTTATAGTGGACGCAATTCGCAGTACGGTTGAAGAAACGCCGCCCGAATTACTTGCTGATTTAATGAGCCGTGGAATTGTTCTTGCCGGAGGCGGAAGTCTTTTGCGCGGTTTGGCGAATTTAATTCAAAAAGAAACGCAAATTTCCGTAACGGTAACAGATGATCCGCTAACCGCCGTAGCTAGGGGGACGGGATTTGTTTTGGAAAAAATTGATGAGTTAGCGGAAGTTTTGGTTGATACGGATAATCTCGGATCGCCGAGGTAGATAAACCATACCGGAAAATATGGAATTATGACTAAATTTTATAATATTATTATAATAGCGTCATTGATCATTATTGTTATGCTGTTTTTTTTCAATTTTTCAAATATAAACGGAAAATTTTTGGCATTTTTTTCAATAAAAACCTTGGATTCGGCAATTATTTCTCCTGTAAAATTTTTTTCAATAATTTCAAACAAAACGATTGATTTTTTTAGTTTATTTACGCATATCGGTGATTTAAATGAAAAAAATAAACGATTTTATTCGGAAAATAAAAGGCTTGCCGTTGAAAATGTTAAATTGAAAGAATTGGAAATTGAAAATGAATTATTGCGAGTCGCTTTAAGTCTTGAAAAATCGGCGGGATACGATCTTGTACCGGCGCGTATTATAGGAAAAGATCCTGCAGTGTTAAGCAATTTTATCATTATTGATAAGGGAAGCGATTTTGGCATTATTGAAAATACGGCTGTAATTTCACAAAACGGTGTTTTTATCGGACAAATTAAAAAAGTAAATGTCGGTTACTCCCAATTCATTCCGGTTGTCGCTCCCGGAAGTTCCGTTAATGCGATAACTCAAAATTCGAGGGTTCAGGGAATTTTGAGGGGGAAATACGGACTTTCATCAATATTGGAACTTATACCCCAGGATAAAGAAATCGAGATAAACGAAGCGGTAATAACATCAGGCGTTAACGATGGTTTTCCGTTCGGCATTTTAATAGGTTATGTTGCGGACATTAAGGCTGATGCGAATAAACCATTTAAAGATGCTATGATTAAGAGTGGGGAAAATATTGCGAATCTTGAATGGGTGTATGTTCTTAAAAATTAAACAGTGTATGAAATATTTTTTACCTTTTTTATTATTAATTTTAATTTGGTTTCAAGTAGCTGTTTTGCCTGCCGGCGCAGAAATTGTTTTAATGGCATTTTTAGTTTTCAGTTTTATTTTGCCCATTGATTATTTTTTATCGTTATTATTAATGGCGGGGTTGGTTTTGGATTATATTTCCGCATTGCCCGTCGGGATTTTAACGATAAGTTTAGTCGTTTCCGTTTTATTATTTATATTTTTACGGAGAATTTTCAATTTAAATGTTAAAAGTTTATTTATAAATTCAGTCATTGCTTTATTGTTGTATGAATTTTCTATTTGGAGTTTTTTTAAAATTACGGCTTGGCTTACCGGTCATCAAGTTGCTATTAATGTCGTTTCGGACATTTTTTTTAACGATAAGTTTTTTATTGTTTTAGCGTTTAATTTTACCGGCATAATTTTTTTGTCTTATTGGTTTGGAAGAAAAAAAGCATATGAGCGTTTTATCAAAATATAAAATTAATTTTAATTCCAAAGAGACGATTGAACCGGAAGAAATATTTTTTGATCCGTCAAATATAATCGTTGATTCCATGGGTCAGGCTGAGGTGCCGATAAAAAATACAAATATTGTTATTTTTTTTATTATCACATCGGTTTTTCTCGTAATTTTCGGCGGGAAGGTTTTATATATGCAAATTTTTCGTTACGATTATTTTTTTAAAATAGCTGAATCCAATAAAACGCGTTTCATAAGTATAGAGGCGCCGCGAGGAATAATCTTTGATCGATCTGGCCGTCAACTTGTATTTAATGAATCTTTCTTTAATTTAGCGGTTATTCCGGCTTTTTTACCGGTTAATTTTTCCGAAAAAATGGCATTGGTTGATAAATTAAGTGGCATAATTGGCGAATCAAATGATAAAATTTTTAATTTGATCAAAAAAAATGGGAATTATTTTTTGGGCGAAGTTATCATTAAAGAAAATATTGATTACGATTCAGCGCTTTTAATTGAGTCTCGAGTAAATGGTATAGACGGTGTTTATTTGGCGCAAAAAAAATTCCGGAAATATATTGACGGAGAACAGTTTTCTCATATCTTGGGTTTCGTTGGAAAAATTTCTCGAGAAGAAATATCAGAAAATAGCGGATATCTGATAAATGATTCCATTGGCAAAGATGGAATAGAATTATATTATGAACAGGAATTGCGGGGTGTGGCCGGAGAAAAAAAAATTGAAATTAAACAAAATAATCCGGAAAATAATCCAATTATCGTAAAAGAACCGTTGGCCGGCAACAACCTTATTCTAACTATTGATTATAATTTGCAGAAAAAACTTTACGATGCAATGTCTCGTAAATTAAAATTATTAAACTTGCGCAAAGGTGCAGCGATCATTACTAATCCAACCAATGGCGAGATATTGGCGCTTGTAAGTTTTCCTTCTTTCAATAATAAATTTTGCAGAGTATTTCTTCTTGTCTCTGGTCT
>JBBTRL010000074.1:0-2221 GCA_038065195.1 Patescibacteria group bacterium | reverse complement strand
ATTTTTGACAATTTTTGGCATTTACAAGAACTTCAATATTCGCTTTATAACCGCATTTTTCACAAAAAACCGCTTTATCTTCTCCGACTTCGGAAATCAACATAAATTCGTGCGATTGACCTTGCCCCATCACACCGCCGGACGCTTCAACCGACACGACTTCAAGCGACAAATTTTTATATATCATTTTGTAACTTTCGTAAAATTTTTCATATGATTCATCCATCCCCTTTTCGTTCCTATCAAAAGAATAAGCATCTTGCATTAAAAATTCTTTGGCGCGCAACATTCCTCCGCGAGCGCGAAGTTCATCCCGAATTTTTATTTGAAACTGGTTAACTAAAATAGGCAAATCTTTATATGTTTTAATGACCGTTTCGGCTATATGCGCCACTATTTCTTCGTGCGTCATCGCTAAAACAAAATCTTCTCCTTCACGATTTTTAATTTTCCAAAGTTCATCCCCAATCTCCTGAAAACGGCCAGTTTGCTTCCAAATTCTAGCCGGATGCACGATGGGCATAGAAATTTCCTGCACTTCAAATTTATCAAAATCACTCCTTATTATATTTTTTATTTTTTCAAAAACGCGGAATCCCAGAGGACTTAACGCATAAATTCCGGCCGCAACCGGAAAAATAAAACCGCCCCTAAGCAACAGCTTATGGCTTGCGGATTTAACATCATCGGAAATATTTCGGATTGTTTTGGCAAATAAGTGAGATTGCTTCATTTTTAACGATTTGTCCGCCTTCGTTCTGCAATTCCGCGCGAAGGCTTCACTTGTTTGATTAATTATCTATTTTCTTTTTTCATAATAAATCACTGTGATTCGCGACTAATCGGCGAATTAAATATAATATACGCCAAATCAAGCTGGAAAATCATAGATATTATTATTCCAATTCCCCGTTCAACTCTTCCAATAATTTTTTAGCGTTTTTGGAGAGTTTTTTCGGCACTTTAACCCTTATTTTCACATACAGGTCGCCCCTTCCATATTTTTGAAAATTAGGCAATCCTTTACCCTTCAATTGTATCATTTCACCTGCTTCCATGCCAGCCGGCACGTTTAATTTCAAATTGCCGTCTATCGCCGGTATTTCCATATCGCATCCCAACGCGAGTTGCGTAAACTTTAACGATAAATCGCAATATAAATCCGCGTTTTTTCTCTTAAAAATTTTATGGGGCTTTATGTGAACAACAATATAAAGATCGCCGGCAATTCCATTTTTTACGGCTTCGCCTTTTCCGGAAAATTGCAATACGGCTCCGTCTTCAATTCCAACGGGAATATTTAATGTTATGGAATCGCGCGATCTCACCATTCCCGCTCCTTTGCAGTTCAAGCAATTTTTTTCCGGAATTTTTCCGGCTCCCCCGCATTTATCGCAAACGGATTCTTGAACAAATGTCCCGAAAAGAATCCTGCGGCGTTCGCTTATTTTACCCGATCCTCCGCATTTATCGCATGTTTTCATTCCGGAAGACGGCTCCGCCCCGCTGCCCTTGCAATTAAAGCATGAATTATTTTTATTTATTTCCGCGATGCGCGAAACCCCGCTAAAAACTTCTTCCAGCGATATTTCCATATCAATTGAAATATCGCTTCCCTTTTTGGTTCTCGTTGTCCGTCCGCGCGCGTGACCAAAAAAATCACCGAATATGTCACCCAGATCGGAAAAATCGCCAAAATTAAAATTAACTCCTCCCTGACCTCTGGTTGCGCGCATAAAATCTTCCCAATTGCCGCCGCCAAAACCGCCTTGTTGAGAAAAATCAGCGCCAAATTGATCGTAACGTTGCCGTTTTTCATTATTACCCAAAACCTGATAAGCTTCGTTCACTTCTTTAAATTTTTGTTCATCGCCGCCCTTTTTATCGGGATGATACTGATGAGCGAGCCTTCTAAAGGCTCGCTTTATCTCTTCCTGTGAAGCGTTTTTGGAAACGGCTAAAATTTTATAATAATCCTTGGACATTTTTCGCTTTAACGGTGTTATGAAATTATATCGTTGTTGTGAATTTTTGATTGCACTTTTTGCAAGAAAAATCAATGGAAACAACATTGCCTTTCTTGTCTTTTTTAGTTTCCGCAACCAAATATTCATTGCATGCTACATGCCGCCTTTTACCAGTTTCAAAAACCACATCGCCGGAATCCTGAGCTTCATCTATTGTTGGTATATATTCTTTAGATCCCAATGATTTGTTTACT
>JBBTRL010000073.1:0-3111 GCA_038065195.1 Patescibacteria group bacterium | reverse complement strand
GCGTCATGGAAAAAACCGGAGATACCACGATAATAAAAAACTTAGGAAAAACAGCCTACCGATTTGGAGGGCTATTTTTTTATTTAAAATAGTGCTATAGAATTAAGAGTTCTATTTCATATCCTTAACTACTTTATTTCTATTTTTCAAATCAAGGATTAGACCAACAATAGCGGAAATGAAGGACAGAATAAAAATAAACAGAAATATTGGTAACAGCATGAATTCCGAGGCCACTACATTTAATAGACTATATATTTGAAAATAAATGAATTGAATGAATCCTATTATAATCCCAATTGTGAAAAAAACAAATTGTCTTTTGAAAATTATTATAAATTTTTGGATTTTTTATTAACTTATAGTCAAGAAAAGAGAATAAGATGGCTGGCATCAATACGAATAATCCCCAATAAATATAATCATCGCCGCCACGCGCCAAACTTGAAAATGAAGAGACACCAAATACGAATCCAACAAAAGACAGCAATCCGAATGTTATTATTGAAATTTTTTTCATATTCTTAAAACTCCCCCTACTAAATCTGCTTAACACTGACCTTTAATAAAAACTTATCCAACTGTTTTTTGCAATAAAATCGTAAAAAATAATCCATTTAATAATTTATAATAACGACCTTTTTATTAAGCCTCCAATTTAATTTCCAATTTATCGGCAATCCGGCGAATCCATTCGTCGTGACGATAAACCCTTTCACCTATAACTAAATGTTCCTGATAATATATTTCCACTCGTTTTATAAAAGAATCCAAAGTACCAATTAAATCGCTCATTCTTTGATTAAATTCTTCTTTAGTCACCACCTTATCAAGATGCGCATTTAACTCGTATTTTGTTACCGCAAATTCTTCTTTCGTTACCATTTGATCAAGGCGCTCATTAAATTCTTCTTTCGTTACCATTTGATCAAGGCGCTCATCTATTCTGTTAAAATCTTTTTTTATTATAACGGCTAAATTATCCAATGTTATTTTTTTCTTTTTTGTTTTTTTCATAAAATGATATTTTATTAATACGCTATTTTATATTCCTTATTATATCAATTCGTTTATTTATCTTCAATCCCAACCTTCTCCAAAAACTTATTCAATTCCTCTCGGCTGTAAAATTCAATAATAACTCTTCCTGACTCGCCACGCCTTTTCAAACGCACCCGCGTTCCCAATGCTTCTTCCAATCGCTCTTCCAAAGCCCTTACTTCCGGATCTATGCCGGCAATCCTTTTTCGCAAAACAACCTTTTTTATCGTCCGCGCCATTTCTTCCGCTTCCCTGACGGTCAATTTTTTTTCCAAAATTTCTTTAAAAAACGCTCTTTGCTTTTCCAAATTTTCCCCCATAGATAAAATAGCCCTGGCATGACCCTCGCTGATTTCGCCACTTGAAACGGCATACTGAATTTCCATCGGCAAAGAAAGAAGACGCAATATATTGGAAACCGCCTCTCTGCTTTTTGATACTTTATCGGCAATTTCTTGATGGGATAAATTAAATTGATCAACCAATTCCTTAAAAGCATTGGCTTTTTCTATCGCATTAAGATCGTCTCTTTGAATGTTTTCTATCAAAGCCAACGCCAATTTTTCTTCTTCTGACGCTTTTCTAATAACAACAGGAATTTGATTTATGCCAACAATCTCCGCCGCCCTCAATCTTCTCTCGCCGGCAATAAGTTCATATTCAACACTTTTTCCGGAAGCGGTAATTCTTTCCACCTTACTAACAACTAATGGCTGTATTATGCCATATTCTTTAATAGAATCCGCGAGTTCTCGCAATGCTTCTTCGGCAAAATTCTTTCTTGGCTGATGCGGATTAGGCTTTATTTTTTCAATCTCAACATAAAAAACGCTTTCCCTACTTAATCCGGAAGACGCAAAATCTTCCTTTGCCAAATCAGCAAATTTATTTTCTTTTTTTGGTATTAAAGACGCGAGTCCTCTGCCTAATGCCATATTCCTATAACTTAAAACATATAACTTAGAACATATCGGTTGCCGAAATTTTATGTTTCAAGTTTTATGTTTCAAGATTAATAACTTCCTCCGCTAATTGCCGATACGCTTGGGCGCCGGCGCTTTTTATGTCAAACTGTAGAATAGTCTGACCAAAACTTGGCGCCTCCGCGAGTCTGACGCACCGCGGAATTATCGCATCAAAAACTCTACCGGGAAAATTTAACCTCACTTCTTTTACCACTTCCCGAGCAAGACGATTTCTTTTGTCATACATCGTCAAAACCGCTCCCATTACATCAAGCTCGCTACCTAAATTTTCTTTAACCAACTGAATGGTTTTCAATAATTGCGACAATCCCTCCAAGGCGTAATATTCACATTGAACCGGTATGATAACGCTATCCGCCGCAGTTAAACCATTGATAGTCAAGAGTCCTAAAGAAGGCGGACAATCAATTAAAATATAATCGTAATTAGTCCTAATGCCATGCAAAACATCATAAAGTTTAAATTCTCTCCTGGGATCGTTAATTAGTTCCACAACAGCTCCGGCTAAGTCAGCGGAAGAAGGTATTATATCATATCCGAAAAGAGATGTTTTCTTGATAATTTCATCAAAAGAGGCCTGATTTGCCAAAATATGATAAAGGGTTTTATCGGTATCTTCCCTATTCACGCCAACACCCGAAGTCGCGTTCGCCTGTGGATCCAAATCAATCAACAAAACATACTTACCCATTGCGGCAAGATAAGCTCCCAAATTTACGGTCGTTGTGGTCTTCGCCGTTCCGCCTTTTTGATTTACCAAACTTATTATCTTCGCCATATTTTTATTATACATTAAAATAATTCATTTGAAAAGTTCAAAAAAAGCGCCGATTTATATTAAACTCGACGCTTTATAATTTAATGGTTATTTATTATTTTTTCATACAGTTTATCTATATATCTATTATTTTTTTCAATAAATCTTTGTAATTTTTTAATTTCAATATCAAATTTTTCTATTTCAATATCTATTTTTTTTATCAAAATTTCTAGTTCATTATTCACAAAACACCTCCTTTTTTTATTTTTTAAAAAACATTAACGAACCAATGGATATGCCGCGGGAGAGAGTTGAACTCTCATG
>JBBTRL010000072.1:0-2635 GCA_038065195.1 Patescibacteria group bacterium | reverse complement strand
AATCACGATTTTTGCCGTTTTACGAATTTCTTTTAATTCTTCGGCTTCTTTTTCCGTAATAACGCTGCCTTCAATAATTGCAATATCGTAATTACCGCCAGATTTTTCGCTTAATCCTTCCTGCCATTCCACTACATCAACGGCTCCGACCAAATCAAGAATTTTTTCTTCAAGATTTACGATTTGCAGAGCGCATCCGGCGCAGCAAGCCATACTGAATATCGCTACTTTTGGTTTTGCCATATTAGATCGCCTCCTTTAATTCGTATCGCAGTATATCGGCATAACTGATAACCGGGCCGTCTTTGCAGGTATACCAGACGGTTTTTGGTCCGTTAATTTGACAGCGGCCGCATTTTCCCACGCCACATTCCATTCGTCTTTCAAAAGACATAAGAATTTGCGTGTCGGGAATATTTTTTTTGCGAAGTTCGGGCAGAACAAATCTGTACATAATTGGAGGTCCTATAATCACGGCGCAAGTATTTTCGGCGTTAATTTGAACCGGCGGAATAATTGCGGTAATTAGTCCCACATACCCGCTCCACCTTGAATCGTTTTTATCAAGCGTTTGATAAAGTTCAAGATCGCCTCTGTATTGCCAATTTAGCAATTCTTCCGGAAAATATCTTTCATCAAAAGATTTTGTTCCGAAAAGAATGATAATTCTGCCAAAATTTTCTCTGCGCATTAATGCGTAATGGATAAGAGAACGCGCCGGAAATAAGCCAATGCCACCGGCGATAATCAATAAATCTTTGCCGCGCATTTCGTCAATCGGAAATCCGTTGCCCAGAGGCCCTCTTATTCCGACAGTTTCATTTATTTTCATAGTATGAATTTTATTCGTCACATCCCCGACTTTGCGAACCGCTATCTCAAAAAATCCATCTTGCCAATTACAGACGCTTATCGGCGCTTCGCCGATAAGCGGAATGGAAACTTTAATGAATTGGAGCGGTTTATGCCCTATGTTTTTTCCGGATTTTAATTCCAATCGGAAAAGTTTTTCGTACTCTCCCAGTTGTGATATTCTTATTATTTTTGCTGGCTTCGGCTCCATATAATTTTTTTCTTTAATCATTTTTTTCCCCCAGTTTTTTAATAATTTCCACCGGACTGGCGATTTCCGCTTTGCAGGAGTTAATGCACCTTCCACAGCCGACACAGCCGTAAACGCCGTATTTCGTTATCGTATAAGATAATTTTCTGTATATTCTATGGCGCAGTCGTTGTTCGGTTTTCCCTCTGAAATTATGTCCAAGAGCCACTTGAGCAAATTCTGTCAGCGCGCAGGCTTGCCATTCTCGTTCGCGAACGCCTTCTCGCAAGTTTAATTCCGCCTTGTCTTCAATATTGAAACAGACGCAAGTCGGGCAAACTAGATTGCATTTTCCGCAAGAAAAACATTTTTTCGCGAGTTCTGCCCAAAGAGGATTGTCGTATTTTTTTTCAAGAAAATCCGGCAAATTATTTTTTTTAATGGGCATCGCGAGTTCGTATTTTTCTTTTGCTTTACTCATCGCGTTATCAAGGAAAATTTGATCAATAGCAGTCGTTTCTTCTATGTATTCAATATATTCGTCAATGAATTTTTCGCCTTTTTCCGATTCGACAGTTACTATATATTTTTTACCGATGTCAGTCAGTAATAAATCAAAACCGTTATTTATTTCATCCGTATCCATGCTGGCGCAAAATGAATTTGGATGAGGGTTTAGATAATCCACGCCGATAATAAATGTATTTTTTCTTTTTTCGGCATAGTTTTGATCAACCGGTTCCGACATAAACACCGCGTCCATAACTTTTATTGCCCATAAGTCGTAAGGATGAACGCCGATAAGCATTGTCGGCTTAGCTTCATTTATTATTTCGCTTGAAGCATTTTGGAATTTCAGCAGTGTTTCTTTATGGGGGAGCAAGTATTTTTTCCCAGGAGGCAATAATGTCGGTTTGTCGTAGGCAAGGTATAGGTTATTGGCATTTTCCAATTCTTCAAAAACATAATCGTCATTTTTTTTAACAACCCCAATAATTCTTCCTCTTTTTTCTTTTATAAGGAAATTAATTAATTCAAAAAGCTTTTCTTTGTTTATGGATGCAAAACGCATAATTCTCTCCTTTCCTTTATTGAAATTTATGCTACGATTAGATTGTTAAATAACAGTTTATCGTTGTAATTTTAGGCGTTTTTATAAAAATGTCAAGTATTTAGTCACTTTGACTTTTTAGCAAACAGGCTTATTTTAAGATAAAAGTAGCGGTATTCAGCATTAAATTAAAATAAATAATGTCCATTTTTTCGTCATTAGTTTAATTAATAAAACTACATTGACAATATTCGTTAAAAGGAGTATATTATAAATAAATGTTATAATTTATTTTGTTAAAAAATCTGCCGAATTTCTTGCGTTAAAATAAGTAAAAATTACCGAAAGTTAATGTAGAAATAAAACAGCGGATTAATATTATGAGCATAAACAGCGTTATTTTTAATTTTTTAATGAAACTTGGGCTTACCGGCAAGGAAGCCAATGAAGCAAAGACATGGTTTGCTGTTTTGGAATTGGGCGAAGCGACCGTCACGGATATTGCGCAAAAAACCGGTCTTCCAAGAACAACGGTTTATAAT
>JBBTRL010000071.1:0-7182 GCA_038065195.1 Patescibacteria group bacterium | reverse complement strand
GCCAGCGCAAGAATTTTGGAGAAGATCTTTAAAAAATGGCGATATTTATAAAAAAAGTTATATTGGATTGTATTGTGTGGGCTGTGAATCGTTTAAATTAGAGACTGATTTGATAGACGGTAAATGTCCTGATCACCTCAAAGCGCCGGAAGAAGTCTCAGAAGAAAATTATTTTTTTAAATTATCAAAATACGCCGATAAGCTTATGGAGTTGATTGAAAAAAATGAGATTGAAATTGTTCCGGAATCGCGTAAAAAGGAAATTTTGAATTTCGTGAAGCAAGGACTGAAAGATGTAAGTTTTTCTCGGCCGAAAAGCGTTTTGCCGTGGGGGATTTCCGTACCAAATGACGAAGAGCATGTAATGTATGTTTGGTGCGATGCGCTGACAAGTTATATTTCCGCTTTGGGATACGGAAGTGATAATTTGGAAAAATTTAATAAATATTGGCCGGCGGATATCCATATAATCGGAAAAGATAATTTGCGTTTTCACGCGCTTTACTGGCCGGCGATGTTGTTTTCCGCAGGTTTATCTTTGCCGAAAAAAATTTATGTTCACGGATTTGTCACTTCCGAAGGAAGAAAAATGTCCAAAACACTCGGCAATATTATTGATCCGAAAGAAATAGCGGAAAAATACGGCGCGGACGCCTTGCGTTATTATTTATTAAAAGAAATTCCGGCAACGGAAGACGGTGATTTTACAATTAAGCATTTTGAAGAAGTTTATAACGCCGATTTAGCGAACGGATTGGGCAATACGGTCGCGCGCGTTTTGGCGATGGCGGAAAAATATTTTGAAAACCAAATTGTCGTTGTAATGTTAGAAAAAAAATGGGAAGAAATTATAGATATTTCGCGTGAATGCGTTGATTACGCTATGAAAGATTACAATGCGTCGCAGGCATTGGTTGGTATTTGGCATATTTTGCGAAAAATTGACGAAGAAATTGATAAAACAAAGCCCTGGGAAATGGAAAAAACTGATATCAACTCTGTTGGCGCGCATCTTTTTAACTGGCTTGAGGGACTGAGAACCGTCGGGCATTTACTTAAGTCATTTTTACCGGAAACCGCGGAGAAAATTATTGAACAACTTGGCTTTGAAGAAAAAAAAGGATTTAGCGTGAAAAAAGGGAAAATTTTGTTTCCCAGAACTTAATTAAAGAATGTGCTAATTGATACTCATTGCCATCTTAATTTTAAGCCGTTTAAAGACGATTGGCGCGATGTTATAGATCGCGCTTTTGATAATGATATCTGGATGATAAATGTTGGCACCGACGAAGAGACGAGTCGTAGTGCGGTAGAGATAGCGGAAAACTACAAAGAAGGAGTTTACGCGTCCGTTGGATTTCACCCAATTTACATTAAAGATAAAAATAAAAAAGTTGAAGATATAATTAATGAAAATTTTTATTCTGAAACGGTCAAAAATCCCAAGATTGTCGCAATTGGAGAAATTGGACTGGATTATTACCATACGAAAGACGAAAGTTTAAAAGAATTGCAAAAAAAAGTTTTACGCCGCCAAATTGAAATTGCCAAAAAATTTTCAAAGCCGGTAATTTTTCATTCCCGCGAAGCAACCGATGATTTAATGGAAATAGTAAAAGAATTTTTGCCGTTCAAAGGCGTTGTTCATTGTTTTTCTGACCAATGGGAAACGGCGAAAAAATATTTGGATATGGGACTTTTAATTTCTTTTACCGGTATCGTTACATTCACCGATAAATACGACGAAACGATAAAAAATATTCCTTTGGACAAAATAATGATTGAAACCGATGCTCCATATCTCGCGCCCGTTCCGCGCAGAGGCGAAAGAAACGAGCCGCCTTTTGTAAAATATGTGGCGCAAAAAATCGCGGATATCAAAAAAAAATCGTTTAAAGAAATTGCGGAACAAACGACCGAAAATGCAAAGAATTTTTTTGGGATTTAATTGTTAAAAAATTCTCAATATAAAAAATTTTACTGTTCATATACGCTTGCTTTAAATATCTTATTGTGATATATTTTTGTATCATGTCGGTTCATTAAAAATTGTATTATGCGCTTAATAAAAAGATGACTATCTTTATTATTAAACTTATTGTATGAAAATAAAAAGGAGGATAAGTGATGGGTATAAATTTTTTAAATAAAAAATTTAGGATAGTCTGTCCGCAACATCCGGACAAAATATGCAGTTTAATTAAATTTTCGTCGCAAGAAAATGATAAAATATTAATAGAGCTTGAATTAGGAGACGAGAAAAATCAATGTTTCTTTTTTGTTATAGAAAAAAACGAATTTGAAAAACTTGAAAAATTATTGGAAGAAACTTCAAGAGTTCTATTGGCATATAATGGCAACAATCTACTATTTAAGACGGTTAATAAAGACATTTATTTCGGCTATTATTTTTCCAGCGGAGAAACGATGATGGGCTGGCAATTATTGGAAGAACTACTATAGTTGATTAAAAAATAACTATAGTTAAAAGCCACTGTGGATACAGTGGCTTTTTGAATTTTTACAATTCTTTTACCATATATGTATTTTCTAATTTGTACCTCAATTTCCGGTAATATTCGCGAACTCCGATTCCAGAAATCACCGCGATTTTTTTTACGCGCGGGAATTCTTTTTTTATTATTTTTTCCGTTTTGGCCATAAGTTTTTTACCCAATCCTTTATGTTGAATGGCGTTTGATTTTTGGCTTATCGGAATTGTTTGCCCGTATGTATGCAGTTCGCGAATTATAGCCGTATTTTTCAGAAAAAGCGCGTTAGCGGAATTTATACGCAAACGCAAAAAAGCGTAAAGAATTTTGCGGTCAGGCGATTCAAAGGTTAAAAATATTTCTTTGCCATTGGAGCCGTCATAATTTTCGCGGAACATTGTGATTTTTCCGCTCGCATATTTATTGTGTCCGGCTTCTCTACAACGGATACATCGGCAAACAATGCCTTTATTTTTTAAAATTTGGCGCAAGTTGGAAATTTTATTTCCCGCGATAATGCTTGTTGAGGGAATATCGCGTATAAGCCGGTTTATGCGGACATAATGGGGGATATTTTTTTTAATGTCAGTAAGAAGATCTATCAGTTGTTTGTCGGAGTATGGTTTATATCCGCCTTGTTTCCATAATTTATAGAGTTTTGCTTCTTTTAAAACTACGCAAGGATATATCTTTAGCATATCAGGTTGGAAATCGGGATTTGAAAATAATTTTTTAAACATTTGTCGATCTTTTCTAATATTTGAACCGGGCAGATTTGGCATCATATGGTAACATATTTTAAAGCCCGCTTCTTTTAATAATTTTGTGGCATAAATTAAAGTTTTTACATTATGACCGCGGTGATTGTGGTAAAGCACATCGTCGTATAGCGATTGCGCGCCCAGTTCCACTTTTGTTGCGCCTAGCATTAGCATTCTTTGAATCTCTTTCGTGTTAATAAAATCCGGGCGCGTTTCCAGCGTTAGACTGATAATTCTATTTTTCGCAGTTTCATTGATTTTTTGCGCTTGTTGAATGTTTTTTGCTTCGCGATTATTGGCGGCGTCAAAACATTGTTTTATAAACCATATTTGATATTTTTTCGGCAAATACGACCATGTGCCACCAATTACGATAAGTTCAATTTTATCCGTTGAATGACCGTTGTTTTGAAGCGCTTCAATACGCATTTTTACTTGTTTATAGGGATGAAATTTGTTTAAAATCGCTCGCATAACAGCCGGTTCGTTGGAAAGATAGCTCTTGGGCATTCCTTTTTCCGTGGGACAGTAAAGGCATTTTCCCGGGCAGGGATATGGTTTTGTTAAAACACTAACAACGACAACGCCGGACAGCGATCGGATGGCGCGGATTTTTAGTAATTGCTCAAGGATTTTATTTTCTTTCATTTCTTTAGTTCGGAGCATTTTTTTATATATTTTAATCAGTTCGGCGTTTGTTGGTATGGTGATATGATATTCTTTGGCGTATTTTCTTTTGAGGCAATTAAGCTCTTCGGCGCTTTTTATTTTATTTTTTACAGCTTGTTTTATGATAACTTTCATTTTTAAATTTTGCATGTTAATGTTTAAATTATGAATAGTTTTTATGCGAAAAAAATATTAGAAGATACTCGCAGAAATTATAACTTGATTGCCGATGATTTTTCAAGGACACGGCGGAATTTATGGCCGGAACTTTCTTTTTTGAAAGAATATATTAAGAATGGCGATAAAATTTTGGATTTGGGATGCGGGAATGGAAGATTAGTGGAATTGTTAAAAGATCGTGATATTGAATATACCGGCGTTGATAATTCGGAAAGATTGATAGAGTTAGCAAGATATAAATACTCAGCCGATAAAATAAAATTTATCGTGACTGACGGTTTTAATCTTCCGTTTCCCGATAATTATTTTGATAAAATTTTCAGTGTCGCGGTTTTGCATCATATTCCATCGCGCGAATTGCGGTTGAAATTTTTAAGTGAAATGCGACGGGTTTTGAAAAAAGATGGCATTGCCGTTTTTATGGTGTGGAATTTATGGCAAAGAAAGGGGATAAAATTTCAGATTAAATATTTTTTGCTTAAAATATTGGGGTTGTCGCGCTTGGATTTCAAAGATGTTTTAATGCCCTATAAGGTTAAAAATGCGAGAATTTTGCGTTATTATCACGCTTTTACCAAAAAAGAATTAAGCAATCTTTTTTTGAAAGCGGGATTTGCGGTGGATAAAGCGGGCTTACTATCGAGGGGAGACAAGGGAGGGGATTATTACAACTATTATATCATTGCGAAAAAAATAAATTTGCGGTAACCTTAAATTAAATAAAGACCTAGTTGTAAGTTTTTTGATAATAAAGGAATGTTTTTATCAAAAAACTATTGCTAAAATTTGAATAATGAAGTATAATATAATGTTGTTATTTGAAAAATAATATCAGAATTTTGCGAAAATCGTTTTTTCGCGATTTAGGCCGTTAAAATATATTTCGAATTTCGAAAGGAGGTTTTAATGACACCTTCCAAATCAAAAATTTACGTTCTTGATACTTCAGTATTGGTTGAGTCTCCATCGTTTTTATCGCGGTTTGCCAATAGTAACAATACGGTTTTTTTGCACCCCATAGTGATTGGTGAATTGAGGGGTCTTAAGAATGGTGTTGAGCAGAAAAATTTTAACGCTCGAGATGCGTTAAAAGAGATTAAAAGTTTGAGCTCTAGAACTTCGTTATTGGAGGGAGTGCGGACCGATAATGGAGGAATTGTCAAAATAAGTAATTCGCAAAAATGGGATCATGACCTTGTTGGCGATTGGCCATTAAGTGTTCCAGATAATAAGATTTTGGCGTTAGCTTGCGCTTTAACTGAATCGCAGAGAGAAGATAAGGATAAAAATGAAGATGGCGAGAGTAATGTTATTCTTGTTACGCTAGATGACGAGATGATAATGAAAGCTAATACCCTGAATATACGCGTAGAAGATGTCAAGGATTTAAAAATCAATCTCGATCAATTGTATAAGGGTTATCGCCGCGGTATTTTACTGCAAGAATCGTTGGAGGCGATAAGATCAAAACAATTCTTTAAGCGTCAAGACGCGCCAATGGACTTAAGGGAAATTGATTTTTGGAATAATGAATTTATTATTCCAAAAAATAATTACGACTCGATCTATAGATACAAAGAGGATGAATTTAAACATATTTGCATTCACCCGAGAAAAATTTTTTCGTTGGGCCCGGATGAAAATAATTTAGAACAACTTTTAGCGTGGGATTTATTGTGTGACAACTGTGTGCCAATAGTGCTATTGATTGGTGAGGCGGGAACGGGCAAGACATTCTTGTCTTTATTGGCGGCATTAGCTCAATTGCGGTGTTTTCCGGATTGTGGCTACGAGAAGTTATATGATAAAATTATGATTTTAACGCCAATGGCACCGTCTCAGCAGGATCAATATCTGGGGTTTTTGAAAGGTGGAAAATTGGAAAAAATCGCTCCGTGGGTTGGATCGGTGTTTGATAATATTAAGGCGATCCAAAAAGGAGCTGGAGCTGGATTGTTTGCCAATGCTTATCCGGAAAAAAATAAAAAATCAAGCAAGGGCAAAAGCGAAGATAGCGATACTGGTATTGATGTAAATAAACTTAAAGAGAAAATTTCCCAGTATATAGAATTTGAAAATATAAACTATATACGGGGAAGAAGCATCAGTGATTGTTTTATTATAGTAGATGAAGCGCAAAACTTTTCTCGCAGTGAAATCAAGTTAATCGGCACGAGAGTTGCTGAAGGATCAAAAATAGTTTTTACTGGCGATCCATCGCAGGTAAGCAGATGGTTTTTACGGGAAAATAATAATGGATTGGTCGGAGCCGTTGAGGCTTTAAAGAACTACCCCGAATCAGGTTCGGTTTTATTAGAGAAGATACGAAGATCCATGGTAACGAAAATTTTTACAGAAGCATTTTAATAAGTAATAATTTTCCTACGGGAAATCTGCCGTAGGTTAGACCCCGCTCGTTTTGGAAACAGGACGTGGCGGGGCTTTTTTTTATTGCTAAAAATGGTATGATGCGGTTATGATAAAGCCGATTTTAACAATAAAAATAGAAGCGGTAACTGGCATTGCGTTGGTTGTTTTTGTCGCAGTTTTTTTAGGTATAATTATGTTTTCCAAGATAAATGATTTGAACAATTATGTTGATTTTCTTAATAGTGAGAATTACAGGGAAGATATTTTACTTCTTTCGCGCAGGGAAATAAACCGTATTGAAAAATGGATTAAGAATAACGATTTGAATAAATATGGAGATCCGGCTGATTCGTTTTATATTGGCGGAACGCCGCTTTTTAATGAAGCGACGGGCGAAACAATGAGCCGTTTTGATTATATCGCCAAACAGCATCCGGATCGGCCGTGGAGATAGAATTTTATCCGCCCACGGCGTTCCTTCCTTCACTCTCATTTTATTTGGGCTTCGGCGGGCAAGCCGTGGTAATATAATGTCTATTTGTTTTTTTAAGTTTTGATAAAAAATTAAAATGTAAAAGCGCCCTCGTCGTTCAATGGATAGGACGCGAGCTTCCGGAGCTTGCGATGTAGGTTCGATTCCTACCGGGGGCACCACTTAGGAAAAGTCAAAGAGTTTTGGTTCGCCTCGCTTCGCTCGGCGACTAATTCGT
>JBBTRL010000070.1:0-2522 GCA_038065195.1 Patescibacteria group bacterium | reverse complement strand
GAAAGTTCATTTAAAACAAAAACTCGGCATCGGGAAAGCAGGGCCGGTATCACTTCAAAACTCGGATTTTCGGTAGTGGCTCCAATCAAAGTTATAACGCCTTTTTCAACATAAGGGAGAAGAAAGTCCTGCTGGGCTTTGTTAAAACGATGTATTTCGTCCAAAAACAAAACCTTGGAAATTTCTCCCGAATCTTCGTCTATTATATTTTTAACATCCTTTTTCCCCGCCGCAACAGCAGACAATTCGTAAATTTTTGCATTCAAACTATTGGCGTATATTTTAGCCAAAGTCGTTTTGCCGCTTCCGGGCGGTCCCCAAAAAATAAAAGAAAACAAACGCTTTTGTTTTATAGCAATATTCAACGGCTTTCCTTCGCCGACCAAATGCTCTTGCCCGATAAATTCTTTCAAGTTTTTGGGCCTGATTTTTGACGCCAATGGTTCCATACCCAGTATATCAACTTCCAGTTTCAGTTGTTAAATGCCAATTTTTCGGCATTCTGGAAATTGATTAATTTAAAACCCGGAAATTTTATTCCTTTTTGTGTTTTTCTGTTCTTTATTTAGATTGTGTTAATAAAAATAAATACATCTTTTATCGTTTTTTAAGCCACCAAACATATAAACACAGAAAAACACACTGGAAGTTGTATTACTGGGCATAAAAATTACTTTTAAATCATCTGTCTGCCGCCTTTTAATTACTCCGTTGTTGTACCGTCAAATTCCGCCTCATTAGCTTCAGCTTCTTTTTTAGTCGCACGGACAATCCTATTTTTATTCTACCAAAAAACCGCCCGATTAGCGATTTTTGTTTGGCTCCGCGCCCGCATTAACATCAAAATCAAGCATAATAGCAATAAAACTAATTTATAATCTTCCATTTACCATTAATAAACGAGGCTTGAGGTCCGGCCGGACCATATGAACTCCTATCTATATACACACTATGAATTTCTGTTTCGGCCGCACAATCTCCATTTGAATAGCGCCCCTTTCTATTATAAAAGAATTCGATAGTTTCTCCCTCTTTCGTTCCCGGAGCAACAGCATCTAATCGGTACAAATTGCCTTGCTTGTCTATGTAACGCTTGATTTCCTTATATTTTCCTCCTGTCATTTGTTCTAAAATCCCAAACACCTCTTCTAATGTTGGAATATGCTCAACTTTCTCAAATTGTTCTTTTATATTTTCACCCATATCACTAATTTAACATTAATATAATTTAACGTCTACTGCACCGCCGCTCTAAACGCTAAACGAAAAAAACTTTTCGCTACATGCTTCCAAATATGTGCCGCCAACTAATTTCCCTTTATTTGGATTTTTTGGTGTATTTAAAAACATAACTTTTTTATTTAGCTTGTTTTTATTAACTATTCTTAATTATATTCTACCAAAAAATCGCCCTTTAGGCGATTTTTTTTAAACATTGTAATTATTTTTAATATTGCTTCCCGCGACAAATCCGGTCGTCCAACACAATTGAAGACTATATCCTCCTGATGGACGATTGATATTGAGCGCGTCGCCGATAATATATATCTGTGGCACAATGCGCGATTGCATTGTTTTAAAATTTACTTCTTCAAGCGCAACGCCTCCGGACGACGCGATTGCTTTATCCGCCCCCAACAGTCCTTCAATATGCATTGGAATTTCTTTCATATATTTAACAAGTTTTATTCTGTCTTCATGCCGTATGCTATGATTAGCCGTTTCGCCGTTTATTCCGGTCATCGCGAGTATTGCCGGAACAAGCGCCGACGGAATAAGCGCGCCCAACGCATTCTTTAATTTTTTATTACTTTCGGCTATAAGAATTTTTTGAAGGATTTTCTTAAGCGCGCCATGATCAAATTTTGGAAATAAATCAAGATTGATAATTACCTCTCCGCCATGCAATAATTCTCCGACATCCTTACTCATATTCAGCACCGTAGGCCCGCTAATACCAAAATGCGTAAATAATACTTTTCCTTTTTGAATGCCCCGCCTTTTCCCGTTATGCAGTATCGTGAATTTAATATCGTTAAGCGCTACTCCCGCCAATTTTTTTACCCATTCATCTTTAACCGCGATAGGAACAAGAACAAAATTATTTTTTACGATCGTATGCCCCATTTTTTCAAGCCACGCGAAACCATCTCCCGTTGATCCTGTTTCAGGATGCGAAACGCCTCCCGCGGAGATAATACACGATCGCGCCGTGAACGATTTTTCTCCCTTAAGTTGAACCGTAATATATTCTTTTTTTTCATCAAGAAAAATATCGGAAACAATCGCATTTGTTTTTACTTCCACTCCTCCTTTATCCATATATTTAACAAGGGCATCCAATACCGATTGCGCTTTATTTGAAGAAGGAAAAATTCTTCCCTCCGTTTCTTCTTTTGTTTCTATTCCCCGAGAATTAAAAAAATCAATGGTTTTTACAACATCAAATTGCGAAAACGCGGACATAAGGAATTGATCGCTCCCCTTGTATTGCGCGGCCATAGCGAGAATACTTCGCTTGT
>JBBTRL010000069.1:0-2893 GCA_038065195.1 Patescibacteria group bacterium | reverse complement strand
TTCAGTCTTCTCGTTGCCATTATGGTTATGGTTTACTTTGGTTATAATAAAATTCCCTCTCATATTGGGCGTATAAATATAAAGAATTAATGATATTTTAAAATTTCGCACTGCTGTTTTATTGGCAGTGCTTTTTTGTGCTATAATAAAAGCGGGTTTTTATGTTGTTAATTTTTTTAATTTGCAATCAACTTTGAATTATAAAATATTGTTCTCGCGTTTTCTCACGCCCCGTCCGTCTGCAGACGGACGGGGCGTGAGAACGGCATAATATTGCGCGCGCGATGTTAAAGCCACCGCAGAACTTTTTATGATCTGGGATAAGTATATAAAGTTTGACGACAGGAATTATTAAAAGTTTTATTTTAGCGAGAGCGCTATTTGCGAAAAAGATTTAGAAAATTTGACAAAAAAACATTGTAAGTTATAATAAACCCATGGTTGATTTATTAAGGATAATAAAGGTCGAAGTAATAAATAAATTATAGGAGGTTAGTCTATGAATTTTATGAATAAAATAAAAAATTTAATTAAAGATAAGTATTTTATTATTTTCTTTTTTGGGTCAATAGCCGCTTCAATTATCGTTTTTTTCGTATTAGATAGTATTCGTCACAATAATATTTATAGTAGAAATGGTTATATAATGTTTAGGGAATATATTCCATGGATGTTGATATTAATATTATATTCCCCGGCATATATTTTGAGCAGATTATTCCCTTTTTTAGGAGATGTGGTAGATTTTGCTTTTCTTGTTGTTCAGGGTTTTATATACGGTTTTATTGGTTTGTACATTAAGAATATGATTTTAGCAAGAAGAATTCAGAAAGAACAAAATGTTTTTTCTCCGGAGTCAAAAATTCCCGCGAGTAAAAATAAGAAATTTGGGATTATACTTGTATATTACACTATAATTTTAGCGATTATTTACATTGCAACTTTTTTATTTCGTGAATTGCTTGGTCCGTTGATATTACTGGTTATTGGTTATTCGGTTCATGCATGGTTTATGGGTTTATTTATTTCGATTATTGGTATATTTAAAGATGATAAAAAGATTTTATCGGTTATTATGTTCATATTATATGGAATAATGCTTACATTAATGCAATATGTATTTTTTCCGATTTTTTCTGGTTAGTACTTTTTTGCAGTAAAAATTATGAGAATAAATCTGCTGCGATTATTAATTGGAGACCTGCTTTTGTTTGGCGAAAATGCTATAATAAAAGTGGGTTTTTATTTTGTTAATTTTTTTAAGTTTAATTTATAATTAAAATATGAAAGGAAAATTAATAACATTTGTCATAAGCGAGGCGTTGCGGGCTAAACCTGGTAAAGAAGAATTGCACATTCAATCCAAAAGGAGCGCTCCTCATTATTTCGGGGAAACGATACCGCATCAATTTATTGTCAGTCAGGAAAAAATTTCCATTCGCAATCACCAAGGCGAAATTTTTCTAAAAACATATAAGCCGGATATGCTGCTTGTTGAAATACGCTTTGATATTGATGATATATTCAGCAATGAAGTTTTTGATTTAAACGATGAGGCTATAAAATATTGTTATAATTTTTTAAAAGAAAAAGGTGGCAAGGATGTTGATAAGTT
Source organism: Patescibacteria group bacterium (assembly GCA_038065195.1). Taxonomy (GTDB): domain Bacteria; phylum Patescibacteriota; class Minisyncoccia; order GWA2-38-13b; family GWA2-38-13b; genus GWA2-38-13b. The sequence goes on along the minus strand of JBBTRL010000069.1, from coordinate 1,278 downwards.
TGCCGAGGAATATTCAGTTTATGTTATGTATGACTATGAAGGCGATCCGGAACAATTTTTTATCAATAAATCGAAAATAGTCGCTCTTTTAAAATCGGAAAGAATAGAACTTGATCCCGAGGAGGTGAACTATACAATGCTTGCGCAGATGAAATACGCTAACAATGATCTTGTGATAGTTGATTGGGATGGAGCTTTTATATTTGAACCGAACGGAGAATTTGAGCTTACGCTTGAACTTCTTCAGATGGCCAATCTTCAATTGGTTCGTTATCATTCTTTGGATTCGGATATTGACGAAAGATTGAAGCATGTGGTGCGTTTGATAAAAGCGGCGCCGGTAAAAAGCAAATTTTTATTCAATGCCGCGGAAGTTGCGCAGGTATTTAAGAAAGCGATGCTGGTGCGTTCGGAATCAATTTCCGAATTTCAAGCGATAGACAGGGAAATAAAGTTAATCGGCGATTGGTATTCCGCGCGTCTTTTTGACTTACTTTCCAAAAAATTTAAATTAGATGAATGGCGCAAGGCGATTAGGGAAAAATTGGATGACCTAGAAGATACATACAGTATTGCGTCGGAAAATTTTACCGTTTCATGGGAACGCCGCGGACATAATATAGAAATGGTTGGTTGGTATATTTTACTTATCGGTTGGATGGTTTTTTTATTGAAAGACATACTTGCGCTTTTCTTTTAAAAATAGATTTAAACCGGCTTCGCATTACCGTGAGGCCAGTTTTTTTTATTTATAGTTATTCGTAGTGTGCGTGTGTTGAAATTGTTATGATATAATGATAATATTTTAGTATGAATTCAAAAGAAATTCGTCAAAAATTTTTGGATTTTTTCGAGAAAAACGGACATAAAATTGCGCTGTCTTCTTCTTTAATTCCCGACGATTCGTCGGTGCTGTTAACGACCGCGGGAATGCAACAGTTTAAGCCATATTATTTGGGCGAAAAATCGCCTTATGGCGACAGAATGGCAACGATTCAAAAATGTTTTCGGACTTCTGACATTGAAGAAGTCGGGGACGATTCGCATTTGACATTTTTTGAAATGTTGGGAAATTTTTCGTTTAACGGCAATTATTTTAAGAAGGAGACTATTGGTTGGGCTTATGGGGTTTTGGAAAAAGAAATGAAAATTTCCGAAAACAAGATTTATGCCACTGTTTTTGAGGGAGATAAAGATACGCCTTTTGATAAAGAATCTTATAGTGCTTTAAAAGTATTGGGTTTTGCTGATGATAAAATTTAAAAATCTGGCAGGATA
>JBBTRL010000068.1:0-11456 GCA_038065195.1 Patescibacteria group bacterium | reverse complement strand
TCCGTCTATTTCCCGCGAAAAAATATGGAAGTTTAAGGCGATCAAAAAAATCGGCGATGAAGTCCAGCAAGGAGATGTCTTGGGAGAGGTCCAAGAGACCATTTTAATTAAACATAAAATTATGACGCCGCCGGGAATCCAAGGAAAAATTTCCAAAATTGAAAATGGCGATTTTAAGATAGAAGATGTTGTGGCTGTAATCAAAAACGACGGCATAGAATATAAAATTACAATGCTGCAAAAATGGCCGATACGAAGCCCAAGGCCGATACAAGAAAAACTTTCTCCAACAATACCGCTCATTACCGGTCAAAGAGTAATAGACACTTTCTTTACAATAACAAAAGGCGGAACCGCCTGCGTACCCGGTCCGTTTGGATCCGGAAAAACGGTGGTTCAACACCAATTGGCGAAATGGGCCGATGCCGATATAATTGTTTTTATCGGTTGCGGTGAAAGAGGAAATGAAATGACGGATGTCTTAATAGAATTTCCGGAACTCAAAGATCCAAAATCAGGCGAACCATTGATGCGCAGAACGATTTTAATCGCCAATACTTCTAATATGCCGGTGGCGGCGCGCGAAGCGTCGGTTTATACCGGAATTACAATCGCTGAATATTACCGCGATATGGGATATAATGTCGCGCTTATGGCCGACTCAACCAGTCGCTGGGCGGAAGCGTTAAGAGAAATTTCCGGTCGGCTGGAAGAAATGCCGGGAGAAGAAGGCTATCCCGCATATCTCGGATCAAGAACGGCAAGCTTTTACGAAAGAGCTGGTTTCGTTGAATGTTTATGCTCGGAAAAAAATGGACGGCGCGGTTCACTGACCGTGGTGGGCGCCGTCTCTCCTCCGGGAGGAGATCTTTCGGAACCGGTAACGCAAAATACGCTTCGCGTGACAAAAGTATTCTGGGGATTGGATTCCGGACTCGCTTATAAACGGCATTTCCCCGCAATACATTGGCTTAAAAGTTATTCTTTATATTCCGATGATGTAAAAGAATTTTTATCGCAAGAAATAGCGCCAGATTTTCACGATTTAAAAACGCAAGCAATGGCATTATTGCAAAAAGAGGCGGAACTGGAAGAAATTGTCCGCCTTGTGGGAATTGAAGCACTATCGCCAAAAGAACAGCTTATTCTACATACAACCAAATCCATAAGAGAAGATTTTTTGCATCAAAGCGCTTTTGACGAAATCGACACATACACTTCGCTTAAAAAACAATATTTAATGTTAAAAACAATAATAAAATACCATAAAAATCTGGAAAACTTGCTTGTAGGAGAAAAAACATTACAAGATGTGATAGATAAAAATATTCAAGAAAAAATCGCAAAAATGAAATTTATCAAAGAAAATAATTTAATTGAAATTGAACATATTATTTGAAAATATCTACGAATTAGTATAAATATACAAATAAATTATTCGTATATTTGTAAACATTTGTAATTTGTAGCCCGTATGCTAAAACAATACAAAACAATAACAGAAGTCGCCGGACCATTGCTTATAGTGGAAAAGGTTGCCGATGTTAAATATCAAGAAATGGTTGAAGTGGAACTTTCTTCCGGAGAAAAACGCAAAGGCCGCGTTTTGGAAGTTGACCGCGACAAAGCGATTGTTCAAATGTTTGAAGAAACGCGCGGCGTTGATATCAGCGGCTCAAAAGCAACTTTTCTCGGCAAAACAATGGATATGGGCGTATCGGAAGATATGCTTGGCAGGGTTTTTAACGGCGCCGGAACGCCAAAAGACAAGGGACCGAATATTCTTCCGGAAAAACGATTGGATATTAACGGCAATCCCCTGAATCCTTATTCCCGCTCTTATCCGGATGATTTTATTCAAACGGGAATTTCCGCAATTGATGGGCTAAATACTCTTGTTCGCGGACAAAAATTGCCGATTTTTTCCGGAGCCGGACTTCCGCATTCGCAAGTCGCCGCTCAAATAGTAAGGCAAGCCAGGGTTATTTCCGCCGCTTCTTCCGGAGAACAGTTCTCCGTAGTTTTCGGCGCAATGGGCATTACTTTTGAAGAAGCTCAATTTTTCATCAATGATTTTAAAAAAACAGGCGCGCTGGCAAGATCAGTATTGTTTATTAATTTAGCCAACGATCCGGTCATAGAAAGAATCACCCTGCCTCGCCTTGCTTTGACAACCGCGGAATATTTGGCTTACGAAAAGAATCAGCATGTGCTTGTCGTTTTGACCGATCTTACCAATTACTGCGAAGCATTGCGTGAAATTTCCGCTTCCCGTAAAGAAATTCCCGGCCGGCGCGGCTATCCCGGTTATCTCTACACGGATCTTTCCACGATCTACGAAAGAGCCGGCAGAATAAAAGGAAGAAGCGGATCAATTACGCAAATACCAATTTTAACAATGCCTGAAGACGATAAAACACACCCCATCCCCGACCTTACGGGATATATAACCGAAGGTCAAATAATTCTTTCAAGGGAACTGCACCGGCAAGGAATTTATCCGCCAATTGATGTTTTGCCAAGCTTATCCCGTTTGAGAGACAAGGGCATTGGAAAGGGAAAAACTCGCGAAGACCATTCCGGATGGGCAAACCAATTATTCGCTTCTTATGCGCGAGGAAAAGAATTACGAGAATTAGCCGTTATTTTAGGCGAATCCGCGCTTTCAGAATCCGATCAAAAATTCGTCAAATTCGCCAAAGACTTTGAAGAACAATTCATTAAACAAGAATATAATGAAAATAGGAGCATTGAAGAAACCTTAAACATCGGCTGGAAACTTTTATCCATACTGCCGAGAGAAGAACTAAAACGGGTAAAAGATGAATATATTGATAAATATATGAAATAATAATTTTTGATTTATTATGGCCAATCTGTTAAATGTCAATCCAACTCGCCAAGAACTTCTGACACTCAAGAAGAAGCTGAAACGCGCCCAACGCGGACATAAACTATTGGAAGACAAACGCGACGGACTGATGAAAGAATTTATGGGACTTACGCGAGAAGTTATAAAACTCCGCGAAAAAGTTGAACGAGAAATTCAAATAACTTTTAAACATTTTCTTTTCGCTTCCGCTTTGCAAGGAACCGAAAAAATAAAACCGATTTTCAAAACAAAAACTAAAGACCTGAACATCCGTCTTATTAAAAAAAACATAATGGGCGTTACGACATTTCAATTTCAGCAAGAAACAATACCGGAAGAAAATAATAACGAAAACGGCGCGCATTTTTCTTACAGTTTAACTTCCACAACTCATGATCTTGATATTTCCATTATGGCTTTTCAAGAAGTATTTAATGATCTGCTTAAACTCGCCGAGATTGAACATGCGGCAAAACTTCTTAGTCAAGAAATAGAAAAAACCCGTCGGCGCGTCAACGCCCTGGAATATGTTTTAATTCCACGCACGCAAGAAACCATAAAATACATTGAATCAAAAATCAGCGAGCAAGAACGCGGAACGATCATCGTATTGATGAAACTGAAAAAAGCGATGGCGTGAAAAATACAATACAACACAATGGAATGTTTAAAAAAAGCAAGTACTGTACGCGGTTAAACATTATACATTGCAATTGCTAACTATGGTAATTTTTGATATAATATGGTGGTATGAAATTCAGACCAGCCCTGTTTTGGGATACTAATCCAAAAAATATAGATGCGAAAAAGCACGCTCGATACATCATTGAGCGGGTGTTAGAACTTGGGCGTGATAATGAAGTACGTTGGGTATTTGAACAATATCCAAAACATACTATAAAAAAAGTAATCAATCTGCCGCGGGTTCAATTAAGTAATAAGTCCAAAGCGCTATGGTCTCTACTAATAAAATAATATCAAAATCAGATGATCTCTTTTTTGACATACTGCCGAAAGCGACGGTTCGCGCGTTTAAAAAATGTTCGCAAATGGATTTTTTCTCACATAACTCGTGGTATCTCGCAGGCGGAACCGCTCTTGCTTTACAGGTCGGGCATCGTCGGTCAGTAGACTTGGATTTTTTCACAAAAAAGAAGGTATTTAATGAAAAAAAGGCGGAGGAATATATGAATGAGCATGGGGAATGGATCACAAATTCCATCAGCGACGGAACGCTCTATGGTGAATTTTTGGAAGCGAAAATGAGTTTAATCGCATATCCTTTTTTTACGCCAATCTTGCCGATGCGTAAACACGGCACAGTTTCAATTATTGCGCCTTTTGATATCGCCGTAATGAAAATAATTGCTATTTCCCAACGAGGACGAAAAAGAGATTTTTTTGATTTATATTGGATCTGCCAAAATATGCACCCATTGCATAATATTCTTCCGAAAGTTAACCAACAATATTCCGTGAATCAAAATATTATTCATATTTTAAAAAGTTTGGTGTACTTTAGTGATGCCGAAAATGACCCGCCACCTGAAATTTTTTTCAAAGCAAACTGGAAAACAATCAAAGATTACTTTAAAAAAGAAATCCCGATTATTACCAATAAATTAATAATGAAAAGATAGCGAACAGGGACGCGGAACAATTATAACGCTGATAAAATTAAAGAAAGCGATGATTTGAAAAATATTGCTTATTATTAAAAAACGGCGCGATTTTTACCGCACCGTTTTTGTTTTAAATTTTAAAATAACATTTCAAAGATAGATACCGTGTAAAGCAAATGTTCTTTACTTATATAGAATCTACAAAAAATACTTCAGAATCATTATCCGACTTCGGAATGCTGACAAAATAGGTGTTGCCACTCCCATTCGTCTTGAAATTTTTATTCTCTACTAATTCAGTTAAAAACTTCTGTAAATCCATGTCTTTAATTGCGGCAAAACCGTATCCATAAAAAACGGGCAATAAAATCATATCGGCAAATGGAGACATTGATTTAATTTTATAGAATACTTCGCCCCCAACAACCATAGCCTGCGTTAAAAATTTTGCCCATTGATCTTTGTCATTATTTATCAAATCTTTAAGTATTTTTTTAAAACCAGTTCGAATATTTTCCTCAACGCTTATATCGAATCGCTCTTTCCAATATCCGCGAAGTAAGCACTTATCGCAACTCATAGCAGTTGCAACGACCAACTCAAAATTATCTTCGTTTGGATTAAGTATATAATTTACGATTACGTTTAAATAATTTTCAAATCTTTTATAATCCCTCTCTCTTTTAGCCATTTCCGTCATCGTATCGCTCATATCTCTATCTCCTTCTTCTAAAATAATTTTCAAACAACGATCTGCGTTTATGCGCCGTGAGGGAATTGAACCCCCGACCATCAGCTTAAAAGTCCGCCGGCTGGCGGATCTACCAACTGCCTGTCCGCCCATTGGCGAAAGCTAACGGCGCGCGTTTTCAATAAATTCTATCCTTAAAACAATTTCACAACATCCCTAAAGGTAATAAAAACCATCAACACAATTAAGAGGGTAAAACCGATACGATGAATCAAACCTTCAATATTTTGATTAACCGGCGAACCCTTGATTTTCTCAATAATCAAGAACAGGAGTCTTCCTCCGTCAAGCGCCGGAAAAGGCAAAATATTTATAAGCGCCAAGTTAACGGAAATTATCGCGGCAAATTGAAGAACATAGACAGCGCCTAATTTTGAAACCTGATCAACCAACATTACAATACCAACGGGACCAGCTATATCTCCGCCAATCGGCTTTCCAACGAATAATGACTTGATAATGCCACCAAATGCCGTAATCATCATTATAAACATAAAATAAACGCTTTCAAATCCTTTCCAGACAGAAACATACCATGAATACCTAATAAACCCCACTTCGCCCATTGCTATGCCAATGGCGCCTTCTCCTTCCGGAGGATTAACGCGCGGTACGACGATCACTTCCATATTGTCATCGCCTCTGCCTAAATCAATAATTATTTCTTCGCCCTTATGGTCCAATATAAACTCCTGCACCCCCTCAACCGTTAACGCATTTTTGAATTCGGAATTTACAATTTTGATTTTTTTTATACTATCCCCCATTTTTATTCCCGCTTCGCTTGCCGGTGAATTCGGCGCCACTGCCATAATCTGCACCATTGAATTTTCCGCCAAATGCCTATTGTTATCGTCTAAAATCGCGGGTAAACCAAGCCAGTGTCCGATAGACAACAAAAACGCGGCCAAAATCACATTCATCGTCACGCCGGCAACTATCACAACGGCCCTTTCCCATATTTTTTTGCTGAAAAACGCTCTGTCGGTTTTCTCCCCACGAGAGATTTCCTGTAGGGAGACACTTTCAACTTGATAACTTGATGAACTTTCAACTTTCGACTCATTCCCTCCGTCTTCTCCATACATTTTAACAAATCCGCCAATCGGAATTGCATTTAAAGAATACACCGTCTCGCCCCTTTTTATACTAAAAACTCGCGGTGGAAAGCCAAACCCGAATTCTTCCACTTTTATCCCCCTGTTTTTGGCAACAAAAAAATGACCCAACTCATGGACTAAAACCAAAACACTCAATATTAAAATGAAAATTATTATCGTTAAAAACATAAATTTACGCAATTTGTAGTTGCACCTGTAAACTCTTTTTTTCCTGTTTTTCTCCATTTATCGCACCTCTAAACAAATCAGGTTTTTCATTTATTTCTTCTAATCTTTTCTCGGAAATTTTTACGTACTTTTCATTCGCATCAATACCAATATAATTTTTCCCTAATTTTTTTGCCGCAACTGCAGTTGTTCCGCTACCGACAAATGGATCTAATACGACCGCATTTTTTGAAAAAGCCGATAAATTTATTAAGTATTCGCAAACAGCCAGCGGCTTAACGGTTTTGTGGTCATTATATTCTCCCTTTTCTTTTTTCGTTGGCTTTGGTAGCAAAAAAGCCCTATCTATTAATTCGTTAATACTATCTATCGTAAATACATTCGCGGGATACATATTATCGCCAATTCGGATATTTGTATTAAATAAACCAACTTCATGCTTGAGCATATTATTTAAATATGTTTTGTCTGTTGGTTTTTGAGCCATTGCGATCGGCTCAAAACAAGATTTTATTTGCGGAGTTTTCCAACCATTTAATTTTACTCTGATTTTTTCTTTTGCTTCTTCATCTATATTCATTTTTTTAATAAAATGATCAACGCCCATTGCCTTGACTTGATTTTGAGTATAAAGCCACATAAAAGCATCTCTTATCTCAAAGCCGGCATCATCTATCGCAGAAGCCATTCGGTGATAAAGTCTTGGGCTAGAAAATGAAAAGAAAAAACCGCCCGGTTTCAAAATCCTAAAAATTTCCTCTGAAATTTTCAAATACCAAGTATAAAATTTTTTGCCTTGTTCTCTGTTAAATTTCATTCCAGCAGGAAGCGATTTAATTGTGTACTGATTGCTTTGACTTGATACTTCCTCATAATCCCAATTATTATCAAGTTTATCTAAAAAATACGGGGGGTCAGTTAAAACAACGTCAATTGAATTACTTTCAATTTGAGGCAAAAATTCTAAAGTGTCGGCACAAATTATATTATTTATAAATTTGTTATTTTTCATTTTTTAGAATTAGGATTTTTCCCCTTAAACTCATTATAGAGTATTCTATAAATTATTTCTCTTATCTCTTTATTAAAATTTTTAACAAAATTAGCATCAGCCAATTTTATAACCCTGCCTTTTTCATCATAAACCCACCTATTTCTATCGCCTCTGTTGCATTTTTGACATTGGGGAATAATATTTCCGGCAACAAGGGGTTCATTTGGGTTCATGTGTGATTTTTGTAAAATTGTTTTTGTTGCGGGCCAATGCAAATGAGGTTTATTTTCTTGTGAGCCACAAGTGGCGCAACGATAATTATACTTTTCTTTTATTGTGTCCCAATCGTCGGTTTCGGCAATTCTGTGCCCTCGTTTAAATCCAGGGTAGGGTTGTTCTAATGTATAAAGTTGATACGAACCCCTTTCTATTCTTAAAACAATATTATCTCGTCCGCCCGCGACTATCCACCAGCCGGCTTGCGCTCCCAAATGCCTGGCTTGCTGGACGTCATTTGTATTCGGATAATAACTTCTGACAAATTTAGTAAGTTCTTCTTTGCTGACTTTTCTGGTTTTCGGATAATCATAGGCAAGATAAACCAAAACTAACGCATCTTTTGTAAACTTATTTTTGGAAGCGTAAAGTTTTGGCAGTTTGACACCAAATTGTTTTAAATATTTTTCGTGATATTCACAAATAGTTTTGTAAATACTCTCTATAGATTTTTTGTTTAAAATAAGGCTATCTAACATACTTTTTATTAAATTTAAATAAAAACTATATCGCAAATAAACTACACTGCCATTATCTCTTTCTCTTTATCTTCCTCCATTTTTTCTATTTTTTTATTATAATCATTGACTATTTTGTCCACGCCTTCCATTTTCCGAAATTTTTCATCTTCCGACATTTCGCCGGCGCGTTCAGCGTCCTGAATTTTTTTTCTTTCATCGTCTCGTATTCTTCTCATTTTTATGCGCGCCTCTTCCATCTTTTCTTTCAAAATTTTAACGAAATTTTTTCTGTTTTCTTCAGTAAGCGAGGGAATATTTATCTTGATCGCTTCGCCCGTGTTAACCGGACTTATATTTATGCCGCTTTCCGAAATCGCTTTTTCAATATCCACCAGATTGTCCCTGTTCCAAGGCTGTATTAAAATTTCGCGCGGACCGGAAACGCTTATACTCGCCACTTGTTTTAACGGCGATTTAGCGCCGTAATACTCAACCTGAATATTCTCCACCAAAGCTGGAGTAGCACGACCGGTGCGAATAGCGCCAAGTTCCCCGTTAAAAAAATCTATTATTTTATCCAGTTCCGTGTTTATATTTTCCATAATATTTATAGGAGTAATCGCGAATATACGAATTTGCGCAAATATACGAATAACACATTCGTATATTATTTATTTAAAATTCGTATATTCGTGAATAGTCCATTTGTATATCATAACGCCAGCATTAAATTTTCAAGCGCTAATTTTTTATTTACATTTGTTGTGCGCAAAATAAATATTGTTTCCTTAATTTCATTCATTAAAGCCATTGCTTTTTTTAAAGAATACTTCTCGCGCAAATTTTCCAACTGGTTTTTAATTCTAATATTTAATATAAAATGTTGAGCGCCAAAATGCAAACAAATTATATCTTTTAAAATATAGAGCCAATTGTTCAAAATATCGGCAACTTCATTTTCTTTTGCCAGCATTAACGAAACATATTGATATCTTGAATTTAAAGAAAAATTGTTTAATTCCAGAAAAGTCCGGCAATTCTCTTCCTTTTTTCCTTTAAAAGAAGGGTTTTGAATTATTTTTACGGCGATGCCCGGTCGACCCGAAGACAACCGTGCCGCCTCGGTAATATCCGCCAAAACGCTAGAATCGCCATTGAAATAACTCAATAATCCTTTTTCCAAATCATAATAAGGAACACTGAAAAATTTTATTTGCTGGCAACGAGAAACGATAGTGGGAAGCAATGATTCCGAGCGCGACGAAATTAAAATTAAAATGGAATTATCGCTCGGCTCTTCAAGTGTTTTTAAAAGAGCGTTGGCCGCTTCATTGGTCATTTGATCCGCATTATCAATAATAGCGATTTTATAAGGCGCCGAGTAATTTTTGAAACTGAAAATTCTTATTAAATCGCGAATTTGCCCGATTTTAATTTCATTTTCCTCAAACGCGGCCGACGGAAAAATTGTAAAATCGGGATGGCTTTTTATATCCATATCGTAACAATTTTTACACCGACCGCAATAATTAAACGGCTGCCTGCCGTTCTTTGCGTTCGGACATTGCAAAAACTTGGCAAACTCCATAGCAATCATCATTTTCCCAATCGATTCCGGACCGCTGAAAAGATAGGCATGGGATAAATTTTTTAATGCCGTTGATCTTGATAAATATTGAATTATGCGCTGATGACCTATGATCATTACTTTAATATAATTTTATCATAATAAAAAATTAACCACAAATATTTAAAATCTCTTAAATTTGACAAGGTTCAATTTGTAATTCAATATCATAAAATAAAGTTGAAATTATCAATTTTAATTGATACTATAAAATGAAACATAAAAAATAAATCAGTTTTTTGAAATAATAAAGGAGGAAATTTGTTATGGAAATAAAAGAAATTATAATTCCTATACGCGAAGGAGGGCATGGAAGCGAAGCGGAAGTTTTCATTCAAGTGCGCAATGTATTCCCCGGCATAGGCGGAAAATACAAAACCAACCAAGTTCTTACAACGGCGCTAAGAAAAGAATATAACAATACCAACGGAATGGGACATCGAATGTTTTTTAAACATTTAATCATAAAAAAACTTGATGACTACTTTTGCCGATTGCAAAAATACTTATATCCGCACATAGCAAGACCGCTGGGATCAACAAGCAATAGCGATAAATATCCCTGCGAATCTTATCTGTACGAATGGATTGACGGCAAAGATGGATTTCCATGGGAATATGTCAATCAAAATGGAAATGCCGACCAGATAATATTGGCGGAATTCAATGAATTCATTATGGCGTTTGATAAAGTCGGGATCAGTATGGGTTGCGATAAAGACATAACAAACTCTGACGACGGAAGAATGTCGCAAAATATTATACATGAACTTTATTATCCTTATGATCTTGATCTTAATCTGCGCTGGAAAAGAATAGATTTCGGGGATAGATCGGTTAGTATCAATTATGAAAAACTGGCTAAATTTTTAAATGATGAATCGCAACACCTAAAAGAAGCCCTTACGGTCAGAAGGTTTAATTTGCTTAATATCGCCTATCAATACTTATTTTATCAAGGAAAAATCAGCGAAAAAGACAAAGGTAAGCTGGAAGAACTTACCGCGGAATATCGCGAATCAACATTACGACACGCCACGGCGCAAATAATCAATCCGCGAAACGACAATCACGATATTCATATAAGCGACGAAAAAGAAAATCTATAATCTATCCAAAGGGAGGAAAAATGAAAAAAATAGCAATTAACGGCTTTGGCAGGATAGGCAGGTTATTTACAAAAGCGTTTTTTGAAAATAAAAATTTATATCCAAATATGGAAATTATCTTAATCAACGCCGCCGGATCAAGCGGACCAATGACGCCGTATGATGTGTATTACGCGCTGATGTACGACTCAAATTACGGAAATTTTAATCGTAGTTTTTCTTTCGCGCCGGTTCCGAAAATACTATCATATTCAAAAGAATTAATGTCCATAACGGTTTTTGGGAAAGAAATTAAAATAATCGGCGAAAACGATGTCTCAAAATTGCCGTGGAAAGAATATAATATTGATATTGTTGTTGATTGCAGCGGTGAATCGGTCAAGAAAAAAGAAGCTGGAAAGCATTTGCAATCCGGCGCGAAAAAAGTAATAGTCAGCGCGCCTTTCAAAAAAAAA
>JBBTRL010000067.1:0-4485 GCA_038065195.1 Patescibacteria group bacterium | reverse complement strand
TGTTTTATAGGCACATCCGTTTTTTTGCTGTTAGCCGCGACAGTCATAACTTTTGTTTTCGGTTGGGTTATTCGTAAAAAAATAACGCCGGAAATAGAATAATTTTATATGTTTGATATAGATGACTTTTTTATATTTATATATTTAATTCCGATATTGATCATCGGCGCGATTATATTCGCCGTAATTTTTGTCGGGCGCGTAATCAGAAATAGAAATAAAAACAATGATGATTCTTCTTTGAGTTTGGCGCTTTCCAAAGAAGATGCCGTGAGCGAGTTTTTCTTTCTACTTTCTTTATTATTTTTAGGCGTGACGATTTTATCTTTTAACAGAGAATTGTTCGATTCGTATCTTTTGTGGCATTCAATAATTTTTATAACTTCGGCAGTGGGATTAATCAGCGCGTATTATTTTAAAGCGCTTTACGCTTTTGTTTTTAGTTTACTGGGCATTGTTATTTGGTGGATGGTAAAAGCGGGAGAATGGGCGGATTTGTCCGATAAAAGCGAAATTAAACAAGTTTCGTTATTTGCTCTTTTTGCGTTTATAGCTATTCTTTTTTATCTTTTAGGCCGCGCGCATAATCAAAAAAGCATAAACTGGAAACGCTTTTCGCTGGTTTATTCAGTATTCGGCTTATTTTTCTTAACAGTTTTTTTATTTATTCTTTCAACGCAATTCGGTCTTGGTTTATTAGAAGAATCGACGGAAGGAGTTTCCATTTTTGCTTCATGGCAGATAGTCGTTTCTTTGTTGCTATTGTTTATTTCCATAATCGCGGCGGTGATTTATAATTTGAGCCGAAAATTGATTTTGAAGTGGGAAATTTTGGGCGTTGCCATTTTTATCTTACTGTTTGCGATTATTCTTTTTTTACCGAAACAAACGATTTTTAGCGGGAATTATAGCTTTTCTCATGGATTACTCGCTCGAGGCATATTGTGGGCGATTATATTCAATATTTTGCTTTTTGGAGAAATTTTAGGTCTTATTCTTGCCGGTTATGGCCGCCAAGCAAAATGGCTTGTCGATTTAGGAATTGTTTTTCTGTTTGTTTTTATTTTGGTGAAATATTTTGACTGGTTTTTTGATTTTCTGGATAAAAGCGTGTTTTTCATCGGCGCGGGCATACTTTTATTCGCGGTGGGGTGGTTTATGGAAAAGGGCAGGCGTTATGTACTCTCTGAAATGAAAAATAAAAATCAAGACGCAAACGGGGAATTAATTTTAAAATAAATGAATTTTACGAAACAAACAAAATTTATCATTGCTATCGGAATTCAACTGGTTATTTTATTCGCGATTATTATTTTCAAATCATCGGTGCTTATCGGCGGAACGGAAGTTTTACTTAAAATTGAGCCGGTTGACCCGCGGGATATTTTGCGCGGCGATTATGTGGTATTTCAATATTCAAATCTTTCCGAAATTGATTTGAATTTATTTAATTATCCATCGCCGAAAGAAAACGATAAAATATATGTTTTATTGGCAAAAGCCGGTAAATACTGGAAAGCTGTTTCTATTCATCAGCAGAAACCAAATAGCGGTTTATTTGTAAAAGGGGTTATTGATAATCTTCATCCAAATGGAGTTAGTATAACCTATGGAATGGAAGAATATTTTATACCGGAAAATACCGGAATAAATTTTAATTTCAATAAAGGAGAGCCGTATGTTAAGGCGGCTATAAGCAAAAATGGCAACGCTGTTTTGAAGCAATTATATGTGAACGATACGCCATTTGAGGAATTAATGAAAAAAAAGCCGGTAATTTCGGCGCAAACAAAAGCGAGAGACAGCCGCAGAGTATCTGATGTAAATCAAATTCGATCCGGCGCGGAAATCTATCTTGACAAAAACGGCCATTACCCCGCGGGCTTGGATCTTTTAGCCGCTGATGGCGAGATGGCTTCATTGCCCAAAGATCCGGTTTCGGGCAATGATTATATTTATGCTTATTATCCGGCAAGTAATCCAACCGAATATCATATTGGAGCGATTCTAGAAGGATATGAACAATATTATTTAAATGATGATAGAGATTGCAATTCTTTGCTTAAAGGCGATTGCGAACCGTTAATTACGGAACCTTTTATTAACGGATTTAACGGCGATGATAATGGCGCTTGCGGCGTTGAAGGCGCGCAGGGTTTCTGTTATGATATTATTCCGTAATAATTAATTTGACAAAACCTAACCGTGGTATATACTGGGGTTATTATGAACACAACGGTTATAAACATAAAAACAGATAAGATTTTAAAAAATGATGCTCAAAAGTTGGCCAAGATTTTTGGTTTGCCATTAAGCGCCGTCATCAATACTTATCTTCGGGAATTTGTGCGTGAAAAGCGGATAATTTTTTCTGAGCCGCCGACGCCCAATGTTAAAACCGGAAAAATTATTGATCGGGCGTTGGCGGATATTAAGGTGGGTAAAAATTTAGTCGGACCATTTGAATCGGTCGGAGAAATGGATAAATTCCTTGATTCTTTGAAAAATAGATGAAAATTGAACTTCACCGAAGATTTTTAAAGGACTACATCAAGCAACCTAAAAAAAATCAGGAAAAATTCAAAGAAAAAAGAAATTTATTTATCAAGGATATGTTTCACCCTTTACTTAATAATCATTCTTTGACCGGAGAATATAAAGATTGTAGAAGCATCAGTATTACCGGCAATGTCCGGGCTATTTTTTATGTAAAACCAAACGGTGATGTCGTATTTATCAATATTGGCTCGCATTCGGAATTATACGAATAAAATAATAGCTATGCTTAAATTGACTTTATGATTTTAATTCACAGATCAATTTAAGTATTTTATCCACTACTTCATTATATGCTTTTTCTTCAGCATAATCGGGCGGTACGCCGATAATAACGCAGTCCGTCAATTTACCTAATTTTTTCATCAAAATTAAATCGGCGCATAAATCAAAGTCGTGCAGAGAAACGCGCGGACTTTTTTTAAATATGGAAATGTCGTTAAAAACAGCGACTTTTTTAGTGCCAAAAATAGTATCTATTATATATAGGCATTTACCATTATTAGCCCATTCTTCATTCGGATCTTTTATTTTAAATTTTATAGCCGGAAATTTCTTTTGCAGTTTTGGCAAAATTTTAATAGGCAAAGAATCAAATTGTAAATCGGGGTTGCCGAAAATATAGATAGTCATAATTTTTTAATCTTCAATTTTTACTCCTTCCCCCTCTATGGGAAATTACCTCACCCCAACCCTCTCCTGAAAGGAGAGGGGGAAATTACCTCACCCCAACCCTCTCCTGAAAGGAGAGGGGGAAATTACCTCACCCCAACCCTCTCCTGAAAGGAGAGGGGGAAACGAAAATTGGTCCGTTTAATTTGATATTATTTTGTATTAAGAAGATTTATATGCCGTAAAGTATATTTTTCCAGCATTATTGCTTGCGTCGGCGTGATAATTTCGCAGGGCATATTCCAGTGTATGGAAATTATATCGTCGGTTCGCAGTTGTTCAATATCGTAGTGCGTTGTAAAAATCCTGTTTATTTTTTTAATAATCGGTTGACCGAGAATTAGTTTATCTTTTATGTATAACAGTGGTTTGGTTTTAACAAAAAGAAACGGCCCGTCAATTTTTTCAATTATTCCCCAGCTTATCCGGCAATTATCAATATTTTCAATGTTATATTCCGAAACATAATCTTTTTTTGTTTTCCATATCGTAAAAACATGAAAAGAATGATGCGGAACGGCTCCCGAGCGGATTTTATCGGTTATTTGATTAAATTCCGTTGAATTTACCTGTTTTTTTATTTTTTGTCCGTCAATAATATGGTGGTAAAAAACTTTTTTATCTACTGTTTCCAGCAGATTATTGCCTATCCAATACGCTTCTACGACCCGATCGTCAAACGGATCGCGTATTTTATTCGCTTCCGCGATATGGCGCAGATACGGATACATCGTATGGAACGCGCTTAAAATTTTTTCCAATCCCGGGTCACTCGCACCCTCTTTAATATATGAAAAAACTTCCCGATTGGCGTCGGGACCGCAAAGATGCAATTTATTCGGGCTGAATGCGTATCGCGCGCAACGAAGGATGCCGTCCATAAGCGTTTTGTTTCGTTATTTTTTTTCGCCAGTTTAATTTAATATGTCGGAATGAAAAGTATAGGTGATGTTTTTTTGTTTTTGAAACCGTTCTTCGGCCAGAGCCACGAGTTTGATCACAAGATCTACTCCCGAAACGCCCATTTTGCGCCAATTGTGACAATACAAACTTCCCGGGAGAGTATTAACTTCATTGACGAAAACTTTTTGGGAATTTCCGTCAATAAGAAAATCAACGCGCGCTATGCCTGAACAGCCGAGGATGCGATATGTCTGTTTGCCAAAATTTTCCACCTGTCGTTTCAAGTCCTCGTTTATATTAGCAGGAATTTCTCTGCATGGATTATCCGTGTCGTTGCTTTTTTTGTTTCCTGAC
>JBBTRL010000066.1:0-1599 GCA_038065195.1 Patescibacteria group bacterium | reverse complement strand
AACATAAGTAATTTACTTGATGATTTAAAAGATCAAAATATTATCATAGTCGCGTGCCAAGCAGTAGTGGCATTTCTATTAAAAGAAGAAAGGAAAAGAAATCTTACGGTACAAACATATGAAAATGATTTATACTTAATAGAATAATTTTTGTTAAAGCGTAAAAATGCGAAGAGCAGTCAAGGGGGCTGCTCTTTTATTGTTGTTTATAAATTGTGGGCGCGTTGCATTTCAATTGTTTTTTAATTTTAATTATAGTAGAATTAAAATATGCACAATTGGGATTATCCGAAAACTAAAAATTTAAAAAATAACGAGGTATGGTATTTGGAAAGATTGTTGACTTATGGTTTGAATAAAGAAAAGATTAACCGCGAAATGCTTGAAAGAAATTTTAATAAAATTAAAATCCCCGATAATACGAGGACTTTTTTGGAACTTTTATTATGGAACAAACCGTTTTAACGGCCGATCAGAAAAAAGTAATTGAATTTATTGGAAATAGCGAAATCGCTTCGTTGTTTTATCTTACTGGCGGAACCGCTTTAGCCGGTTTTTACTTGAATCACAGGGTTTCGGATGATCTGGATTTTTTTACCGATCAAAAAGATTTTCCGACTTTTCGAGTTGAAGCGATTGCGGAAGAAATAAGAAAATTAATCGGAGCGGATGATTTTCAATATAGCAAAGTTTATGACAGGCGAATCTTTTTCTTTAATAAAAATAGCGAAGAATTTAAAGTGGAATTTTCATATTATCCTTTTCAACGGTTAAATCCTTTTAATAAGATAGATAATTTTAATATTGATTCATTGGAAGATATCGGCGCGAACAAAATTATGGCGCTCGTTGATAGGGTTGACGCCAAAGATTTTGTTGATATTTATTTTCTTTTGAAAGAAAATATGTTTTCCATTAAAGAGTTATTGGAATTGGCAAATAGAAAATTTCATTTTAGTTTTGATCCCATAACTATTGGCGGTGAATTCGCTAAAATTAAAGTCATTATTGAGATGCCCCGCATGGTAAAACCATTATTGTTAGAAGAATTAAAATTATTTTTTACTGATTTAGCCAAAGAATTGGAGCCGAAAATTTTTGAATAAAATTTTTATTAAGTATTAAGGCATTATGCTGTTATGTGAATATGAAACAAATAAAATATTTAATTATCGGCGGTGGCGTTACCGGCACGACTGCCGCGGAAACTATCAGGCAGAATGATAAAGAAAACGGAATAATGATAATTTCCGACGAACCTTATCGTTTTTATTCCCGTATAATGCTTTCCAAGCCGGCTTTTTTTCTTGGCAAAATTCCGTTTGACAAAATTTGGCTAAAAACAGAGGAGTGGTATCAAAAAAATAATATTGAACTTTTGGCGGGTAGGAAAGCGGTAAAACTTGATTCAAGAAATAAAACGGTTGCTTTGGATAATGGTGATAAAATAAATTATGAAAAATTACTTTTGGCCATTGGTGGTCATTCGCGCGAATTGCAAATTCCCGGAAGCGATAAAAATGGAGTTTTGTATTTGCGGAATTTGAGCGATGCGAAAGCGATTGCGGAATTAGTAAAAACCGCTAAAAAATCGGTAAT
>JBBTRL010000065.1:0-16231 GCA_038065195.1 Patescibacteria group bacterium | reverse complement strand
CGGCCGTTTTTTGACCTATGCCGGAAACTTTGGTCAAGATACTGGCATCACCGGCAAGAATTGCTGATTTTACCATTTTTACCGGAGCAATCGCCAAAATATTTAAAGCTCCTTTCGGGCCAATGCCGGACACGGAAATCAGCATTTCAAAAAATTCTTTATCTTCTGAATTTAAAAAACCGTAAAGATCCATTAACCCTTCTCGCACATGAAGATAGGTATGTATTTTTGCTTCATTATCCGTATTTAATTCAGAAAGCGTATTTTCTGAAGCAAAAATTTTATAACCAATGCCATTATTTTCAATAACGACGAATTTATCGTTTTTATGGATAATTTTTCCGGATATTGAAGAAATCATATCAGTAGCTTAACTTAAAAAGCGGTAAAAAGCCATAGGATTTTTTCTAAAAAACATAAGAAAATTGACTAAAATAAGTTTTTATGTTAGAATTTTATTCTAAAATCAGAACATTGAAAATTTTTATTGGAAAGGAAATATAATGAATAGTGATAAATATCGGGAAATTTATGGAAATTATAGACAAAGAATGAATGCTTTGGCTGTAAGTTTTAATTCAGTTTTAGAAAGCGAAGAAATACGGTTATTTTTTAAACAACAAATGGAATTGCGAAAAAAAATAAGCGGCATATTTTATAAGCATTGCGGAGAAATATGCTGTCAATGTAAGGGGATATGTTGCGAGGGTTCCATTAGGTTGTACAAAAAAGATTTACTGCTTTTTCTTTCGCAGAACGGTTTAGGGTTGCCGGAATCGGATTGGAATTTTTTAAATGATAAAAATTGTTGTGTTTTTTTAAGCGGTTTCGGATGTATTTTAAAAGAATTTAGACCCTGGCAATGCTTGAAACATATCTGTAATGAGTTTTCATTGGATACGAAAGTTTTGAAAAATATAAGTTTATTAACTGATGAATATGAATTGAATGTTAATAGGCTTGCTGGCGAGATTCAAAAAAAATGGTATTTAACAATAGATTAAAATTATAAAAAAGCCCGATTAGCGTAAGCAGTTGGGCTTTTAAATACGCAAATAAAAATATTTTTCCTTGTTTTTTTAGCGATTATTGGTTAAAATTTGAGTTGTATGCCGCCATCGTCTAGTGGTAGGACAAGAGGTTTTCATCCTCTAAACAGGGGTTCAATTCCCCTTGGCGGTATAGTTTAATTAATTCCGGTTCTGGGCCCAAGACCCGCCTGCCTGCCGGCAGGCAGGTCAATCCGCCTTGCTGTGCCCGCCTTGGGCTGGGGGAGGAAAATCCCGATGGGGTTACATAAAATTTCCTATGTTGATTTTATCAATAGAAACATCTTGCGACGATACATCAATCGCCATTTTGGAAGCTCGCGGTAAAAAACGGGCTTCTTTTAATATTCTCGCAAATATCGTTTCGTCGCAGATGGAAATTCACGCGCCGTTTGGCGGGATCGTTCCGCATTTGGCGGCGCGGGCGCATCAGAGGAATTTACCGTATGTTTTGGAAAAATCTTTAAATGAAGCTAAACTGAAAAGTAAAGTTGATTTAATCGCCGTGACTGTCTGTCCGGGATTGGAACCAAGTTTATGGGCGGGTATTGGTTTTGCGAAATCGCTTGCGTTTGTTTCACAAATTCCGATTATCGGTGTAAATCACATCGAGGGACATATATTGGCTAATTTTTTGAATAATAAAAATATTAAATTTCCAGCCCTTTGCCTTGTGGTAAGCGGCGGGCATACGCAATTAATTTTAATGAAAGATTTTGGTAAATATGAACTTCTTGGCGAAACACGCGACGATGCGGCGGGCGAAGCTTTTGATAAAGTAGCGAAATTATTAGGATTGGGTTATCCGGGCGGTCCAGTCGTCGCGGCTGAAGCCGCGAAATTTCCAATTTTCAATTTCCAATTTTCAAACAAATTCAAAATTTCTCCCTGCGGGAGATGTCCCGAAGGGACACAAAATTCAAAATTCAAAATTATATTGCCGCGACCGATGATAAATACGAAAGATTATGATTTTAGTTTTAGTGGCCTTAAAACCGCTGTTTTGTATTTGGTTAAAGATTTAGGCGTTAAAATAACGAAAAATTTAATTCCTATGATTTGCGCCGAATTTCAGCAAGCGGTTATTGATGTTTTGATAAAAAAAACATTGCGTGCGGCAAAAGAATACGGCGTAAAAAACATTTTGTGCGGTGGCGGAGTAATGGCGAATAAGGAATTGCGCGCGCAATTAAAAACGGCAATTCAAGATGAATTGCCGGATGTTGTTTTGCGTATTCCGCCGATTGAACTTTGCACCGATAACGCCGTGATGACGGGCATTGCCGGATATTACAAGTTTTTGCGGGACGGAGCGGACAAAATAAGTGAAATAAAAGCGGACGGGAATCTGAAATTATAGATAAAAAAGGATTGTGAATATTTTTTTGTATGATATATTATAAATATGACCCAAGCGACTATTAATAAATTTAATATTCAAATAGTTAACCTGAAACGCGAGGTTCAATCTTTGCGTTCTTTGGTTATTGGCAATATCGTCAAAGACGAAGAAGGTCAATACAACCATAAATTTGTTCAAGAAATATTTTCGGCTTTAAAGGAAAGGCCGACACGATCATTTAAGAGTAAACAGGATTTCCTTTCTTTATTTAAAAAATAATGTTTCAGATAATTTATGGCGTTAATTTTTTAAAATCCGTCGAGAAGCTTCCTAAAAAAACGCAGATAAAATTAGCCAATCTCTTATGTATTCTTCGAAGTAAGCCATTTGATAATCGTTTGCACACTAAAAATCTTAGCGGACAATTGCTTGGATTATTATCTTTTCGGATTACTCGCGATTGGCGGGTGATTTTTCAATTCAGCGGCGTTGAAACAATAAATCTTTTGCGCGTGGCGAATCGCAAAGATATTTATAAAAAATAAATGCCTCAGTATGAACCTCAAAAAACAGAATCGGAAATTTACCGTCTTTGGGAAAAGTCGGGGTTTTTTAATCCGGATAAACTTCCGAAAAGGCATAAAAAACCATTCACAATTATAATGCCGCCGCCTAACGCCAATGGGCCATTGCATCTTGGTCACGCGATTTTCGTCACATTGCAAGATATAATGATTCGTTACAAAAGAATGAAAGGATATAAAGCATTATGGCTTCCGGGCGCCGATCATGCCGGATTTGAAACGCAAGTGGTATTTGAAAAAAAATTGGAAAAAGAAGGCCGGTCGCGATTTCAGATTCCGCGGGAACAGCTTTATCAAGAAATTATGGCATTTACTCTTGTTAATAAAAAAGTGATGGAAAATCAACTTAAACGGCTTGGAGCTTCTTGCGATTGGTCAAGAGAGAAATTTACGCTTGATGAGGATATTATAAAAATCGTTTATCAAACTTTTGAAAAATTAAAAAAAGACGGTTTACTTTACAAGGGAAAACGCGTAGTTAATTGGTGCGTAAAACATCAAACTTCGCTATCTGATGTGGAATTGAAATATGAAGAAAGAAAAAGCCCTCTTTATTATGTGAAATATGATGTGCCGGAATTGCATTTGTTTATTACGGTCGCGACAACAAGACCGGAAACAATCCCGGCCGATGTTGCCATAGCCGTAAATCCCGCCGATAATCGTTATAAAAATTTTATCGGGAAATACGCCGTAAACCCGTTAAATAATGAAAGGATTTTGATAATTTCCGATAAAGCGGTTGATAAGGATTTTGGCACCGGCGCGTTGAAAATTACGCCTGATCATGATAAGGCGGACGAAGAGATTTTTAACCGGCATCCGGAAATAAAAAAAGAGTCAAAACCGGTAATCAATTTTTTCGGAAAAATGGAAGGCGCAAATATGCCCGTGGAGCTTCTGGGATTGAAAATTTTTGAAGCCAGACAAAAAGCGATGGAAATTTTAAGGAATAATAATCGCTTTAACGCTGAATTTGCGCCGGAAGGAATTGACGAAAATTATATAAATAACGCCGCTTTATGTTATAAGTGCGGATCGCAGATTGAACCTTTGAATTTGGCGAACCAATGGTTCGTGAAGATGACTGAAAAACCGAAAACCGGAAAATTTTCTTTGAGGGATTTGGCAATCAAAGCGGTAAAAAGCGGTAAGATTAAATTTATTCCAAAACGCTTTGATAAAATATTTTTTCATTGGATGGCAAATATTAAAGATTGGAATATTTCTCGCCAGATCGCTTGGGGAATTAAAATTCCCGATAAAGATACGACAGATGTTTTTGACACTTGGTTTTCATCGGGACAATGGCCGTTTGCCGCATTGATGTCAGTTAAAAAAGATGATTTTCAAAAATTTTATCCGACCGACGTAATGGAAACCGGTTCCGATATTATTTCTTTCTGGGTCGCAAGAATGATAATGCTTGGTCTTTATGCTACGGGTAAGGCGCCTTTTAAAACCGTTTATTTACATGGGCTTGTGCGGGACACGAATAAGCAAAAAATGAGCAAAAGCAAAGGGAATGTTATCAGTCCGATAGAGATGAGCGAAAAATACGGCACGGATGCCGTTCGGATGTCCCTTATTGTCGGCAATACGCCGGGTAGCGATCCTGTTGTTTCCGAAGATAAAATAAGAGGTTACCGCAATTTTGCCAATAAGATTTGGAACGCGGCAAGGTTCGTTATGATGAATTTACCTGAAAATTTACAAGATATGGACGCGTTTGCGAAAAAAGCTGAAAAAAGCAATGTATTAAAAGCGGAAGATAAAAAAGTTCTGAAGGAGTTGGCGGCAATGGCAAAAAAAACAACGAAAGATATGGAGAATTTCAAATTTTATTCCGCTAGCGAATGTTTGTATCATTATTTTTGGCATATTTTTGCCGATAAAATAATTGAATCATCAAAACCGCGCCTAATCGGTAAAGATACGAAAGATAAATTAGCCGCCCAATATGTTTTGTTGGAAATATTGAAAAAAACTTTGATTTTACTGCATCCATTTATGCCGTTTATTACGGAAAATATCTGGCAGACAATGCCACAAAAAAATAAAAATTTGTTAATGATTGAAAGGTGGCCGGGACAACGATAATATCGGTTTTTTTGATTAAATATGTTAAACTAACAATAGTGGTTTTTTAGCAGTGTTTAACATAGAATACTTTGTTTGAAATTGTTACAATATTTATCGGTATTTTGCCCAGCGTTATCTGGTTATTTTTTTATTTAAGAAAAGATTGTCATCCGGAGCCGAATTCTATGGTTTTGCTGATGTTTTTTTTGGGTATTTTTATCGCGCCGATCGTCGTGTTCATTGAATATTATTTTGGTAAATTTGTTCTAAATTTATCGCTTAATGATTTTTTGAAATCGTTGATTACCATATTTTTAACAATCGCTTTAACGGAAGAATTGTTGAAATATTTGGCGGTGCGACTGGCAATTTTGAAAAATCCCGAATTTGACGAACCCATTGACGCTATGTTATATTTAATTATAGTGGCGCTTGGATTTGCGGCGGCTGAAAATATTGTAACGCTCATTACATTGGATACTATGCGCGATGTTGCCATTATCAGTATTTTGCGTTTTTGGGGAGCTACTTTTTTGCATACATTGGCTTCGGGAGTTATTGGTTACCATCTTGCTCTTTCAATGCGTAAAAAATTTTGGAAATCAAAAATTTTTATACTGAGAGGCTTTATTATAGCGATTATTATTCACGGAGTTTATAATTATATCTTGATTAAAGCTGATAATTTAGTTTTTTATATAATACCCGTTTTAATGTTATTGTCCGCTTTTTTTGTTCTCGGGCAAATAAAAATTTTAAAGAAAAAATTATCAATATGTGAAATATAAACGCGATACTAATATACCAATGTGTCCCTTCGGGACATCTCCCGTAGGGAGACATACTAATATTAATTCATTATTTATTGGCATCAATTCGTATATTAGAATCAATATAAATGCTAAAAAATAAACCATCATTTTTACAGCGATTGACTGGCGCTGTTGCCGAAGAAGACGAACAAGCGGTGCCATTGACAAGCAGTGTGCCGGAAACGGAAGAAATAAAACAAGATTATCAAGAAGAAAAAAAAATAATAAAAAATAAAAACAAAGAAAAGGAAGAAATATCCGTTGTGAAAGAAAATATTGATATTGAAGCGAAAAAGGATGAATCATGGCTTTCTGAATCCGAGGGTCAGTTGACTATTGATGTTTTTCAGACGCCGGCAAACATAATTATTCAATCCACCATTGCTGGAGTTCAGTCGGATGATGTGGATATTACGATAACGAATGATACGGTGACGATTAAGGGTGAACGGAAAAATGAAGAAATTATCAAGGAAGAAGATTATTATTACCAGGAATGTTATTGGGGAAAATTTTCTCGTTCTGTTATTTTGCCCGTTGATGTAATTTCGGAAAAAGCGGAAGCAAGTATGAAAAATGGCATATTGACGATTGTATTGCCCAAGGCGGAGCAATTAAGGACTAAGAAAATAAAAGTAAAAAATATTTAAGAGGATGTCAAAATAAAATATGGTCTTATTTAACTTTTAAAAGCCGTCTTACTAAACGGCTTTTAAAAGTGCTATAATAAAATAAATGTTATTTTAGTTGTTAAATTATTATTTCAAATGTTTAATGTATGGTAATAAAAAATATTTTAAAAATAAGCGTAATTTTTCTGTTGGTCGGAATATTTTTTATTACTATTTTATGGGTAGTTAATTTTAATAAAATAATAATTGGCGTAAAGGCTGGTAATATTTTTTTGGGATTGAAAAGTAATGATCAGGCGCGCGAATTATTGGAAGCGGAAGCGGGAAAATTTTACGCGCAAAAAATAACCATTGTCCATAATGATTTAACGTGGGAAGCGTTGCCGGAAGAATTAGGCGTCAATTTTGATATTTCGCGATCGTTGGAAAAGTATCGGAGTATCGGTCGGAAAGGTAATATTTTGTCCGGCATTGGTCAACAGATAAAAGCGGTTTTTCGCGGTTATAATTTGCCGTTGGAAATTGATTTTGATCGTTCGGTTTTCGCAGTATTTTATCAAAAAAATTTAGTTTATTTGGATAGACCTGCGCGCAACGCCTCCTTGGCGTTTAAGGGAAGTTTAGATAATTTTATCGTAGTTAAAGAAGAGTGGGGAAAAATAATAGATAAAGAAAAATTAATACAAGAAATAGGGGATAAGGCGGTATTTTTATCAAATTTGCCTATAGAAATGGGAATAATTACGGATAATCCGGAAGCGACCAGTTCGGAAAGCGCAATAGCGATGGAAATTATAAAAAATATGGCGGAAAGTATTCCATTTTCTTTGATTTTAAATGGCAAGAAGTGGGAAATAACAGAAGATGATTTAATTGATTTTTTGGAATTTTCGGCAGAGTATCCGGGAGAAATAGAAAGATATTTTTTATCGGCAAAGTTACAATATTATAATAAAAATAATCGGATTATGGGAGTGAATTTGAACGAAAAGAAAGTTGCTGATTATTTAACTGTTTTATCAACAGGTATTAACAGAGAACCGATGGATGCTCAATTGCGTTTTGAAAACGGACGCGTTGTCGTTTTTATTCTTTCGCAAAACGGTCTGCGAATTGATGTGGAAAAAAGCGCGAAAAATATGATTAAATCCATAAAAACCGGAGGTGATAATATTGAGTTGGTTTATCGGGAAATTGAGCCAAATATAAGAACAAGCGATATAGATAATTTAGGGATCGTCGCTCTTTTGAGCAAAGGCGAATCAAATTTTTGGGGTTCGCCGGAATCAAGAAAACATAATATAAAAATTGGCGCGGCCAAATTTCACGGAGTTTTAATAAAACCCAACGAGGAATTTTCTTTCAATAAAATATTGGGCGAAGTGGGCGCGCAAACGGGGTATTTGCCGGCATTAGTGATAAAAGATAAAAAATTAATACAGGAATATGGCGGAGGTCTGTGTCAAGTTTCTACAACGGTATTTCGAGCGGCGATAAACGCCGGTTTGAAAATTACTGAACGCTTTGCCCACGCTTTTCCTATAACTTATTACGGTTCTCCGGGTTTTGACGCGACAATATATCCGCCGCATCCGGATTTTCGTTTTATCAATAATACTCCAGGATACATTTTAGCGCAGACAAAAATAATTGATAATAATTTAATTTTTGAATTGTATGGCACGGATGACGGAAGGAAGGTTAAGGTTATCGGTCCAACCCAATATGATATAAAACCGGATGGATCAATGAAGGCGGTATTGGTTCAGGAGGTTTATGATTCCCAGGGAAAGATTATTCAAAAGGACACATTTTACTCTAATTATAAGTCTCCTTCTCTTTACCCTGTTGATAAAAATCCGTTGGAGTAGTATTTTGAACTTAATTGGTAAAATAATGGTCTTATCTGGAAATTTTTTAATATTTAGGTAAGACCTTCGTAATTTATGAAGTAT
This sequence comes from Patescibacteria group bacterium, assembly GCA_038065195.1. Taxonomy (GTDB): domain Bacteria; phylum Patescibacteriota; class Minisyncoccia; order GWA2-38-13b; family GWA2-38-13b; genus GWA2-38-13b. The sequence continues at coordinate 7,775 of JBBTRL010000065.1, read as the reverse complement.
AAAAAAGAAGCGCAAGATTTTCTTAATAATTATAAAGAACTAAAAATGTATTTTTCTCCAAAAATTACCAAAAGATTTGCCGAACTTGAACAGAATGACAAAAACTTTCGAGTAGCCGAAATCGTTGACCAAGTTATTATGCAAGAAACAAAACACATACCCGATCCAATTTATGCCGCTGAACTGGGTGGCGGCGCTCACCCCGATAGATATCATGCATTTTTTAATAAATTGACTAAAGAACCGCGCGGTCATATGGACTGGGTAGATATTTCGCTTTATATGCTTGAATTGGCGAAAAAATACATTACTAATGAGAAATATCAAAATCGAAAAGAAGTTATAGTGTTTATCAAAAGCGAAATATTAGACTACTTGCGAAGTCTTGAAAACGAAAAACTTGATCTTGCGATAATGAAATATACAATTGATCACATAAACAATATCAACGAATTATTCAATCTGCTTGCGTCAAAATTGAAAAGAAACGGCAAGCTTATCGCCACTATTGGAAGCACGAATCCTGAATTGAAAAGTTTTTCTACAAACGCCCGTTATTTGTATAATGGCAAACCATTTCCCGATAATGAAATTAGAATATTAAAAGATGGCGATAGTTTTACGGTTAAGTTTTTCAAGATATCTGGCGACCAAAATTCTGGTTATCTTAAGGGAGCTGAAACTGTGAAATATTTTCATTCTGCTGAAAAAATAAAACAACTCGCCGATTTTTTCGGTTTTAATATTTTTATAGGCGATTGGAAGAATTTTATTGAGAAAGATAATCGAGGCGGTGAATCTATGGATCAGGAAATTATAGTTTTAACAAAAAAATAAATAAGTTTAGTCGGTGGGATGGCTGAGCGGTTGTCCGCTCATCGCTCATGGCGTGAGCGGATCCGCGCACTCATTTATGCCATAAAGCATAAATGAGATGTCGCGGAAAAGAACATTTTTATTAGCAGGAATAATCTTGAAAATGAGTAAAAAAATGGTGGGATGGCTGAGCGGTTGAAAGCACCGCATTCGAAATGCGGCATACTCGCAAGGGTATCGGGGGTTCAAATCCCTCTCCCACCGCCAAGACAATTTTTTATCGTGCAGACTTGAGTAATAGCGATAAAGCCGTGATCTGTTTGCTCGTCCGTAGTTTTAGCGAAGGCGAAACTACCTGATAAAAATTGCAAATAAAAACAACGACTTTTTAGTCGCTGTTTTTATTTTTATTCGGCTATCAGCGTGAGAGTTTTGTCTTTATAAATTATTTTTGATCTTAAATTTCCAAGTAATTCTTGACTAACTATTTTAACTGACAATAGGTGCCCCCTTAATTTATTCTGATGTTGCAGTTTGGAGTAGAATGCAGGTGAGGACTATTGACAAAATATATCAATTAGTGTTATTATTATAAATTAAGATTTATAATTAATCGGATTTATAATAACACATATGAAAAATAAAAATACATTATTTATAAGTATTGTTGTTACGGCAGTTTTGTCTTTGTTTTTACTTGCGCCTTTTTTTCAGGTGGTCGCCGAGACATCTGCGATTGAAACAACGCCGGCTTTATTTTTGAGCAAAACGAGAGTTCAATTAAATGGATTTCTTGATCCGTCCGATTTGTCGCTCCCTGCCAATTATTGGTTTGAATGGGGGCGAACAGACGCGTTAGGTAATTTTACCTATCCAAGAACTGTTCGCACCACTGCTTCTCGTTCAATTTCAGAACGAATTACATTGCCGGATCCCGCCGTGAATTACTTTTTTAGAGCTGTTATTCAAAATTATGAAGGCAAAGAATACGGGCAAATAATGTTATTTAAGGTGTCCAGCGAAACGGTTGATTCCAAATCATTTTCAAATTCGCAATCAAAGATCGAAATGCAAGTTATCGCTGTTGCTCCCATCGCATTGCCCTTGACGATCAAGCATACTGTTGCTAATTTATCTTTTCCCAATGGCGCCGAATCGGTAGTTGCCGGAAAAGCGGGGGATGCTTTTGAATTTTTAATAAGCATAGAAAATATAAGTGATAAGCCGATTTATAATTTGCGCGTTTCGGATAAACTTTCAATTTTCCTTGAACTTGTTGATGCTTCGCCGAATTATAAATATAGCAATGATTCTCAAAATGAAGTTTATTGGGAAATTCCAAAGCTTGCGTCCAGAGCGCGTTTAGAGCTCGGAATTAAGGTTAGGGGAAAGAAATTTTCAGAGAATATCGTAATAGAAAATAATGCCACGGTCGTAAATAAAGATTTTTCCACGGATTCTAAAAAAACGAGCATTCTTTTGAATAATTCACCGCTTGAGCTTATTTTTCAATCTAAAAACAAAAAAATTCCGCCAGGCGGCATAAGCGAATATGAAATTTATTATCGCAATGAAGCGGAAATTTCTCTGATTAATGCTGATTTGCAAATCGTTTTGCCGGAAGAATTAAAATTTAAAGAAAGCGACAGGGAATTTCTGGAAAAAGACAATGTGTTGAGTTTAAAAATAGGCGAAATAAAGCCCGGTCAAGAAGATACCGTTCAATTTACCGCGGTTGTATCGGAATTGGCAAAAAATGAAAAAACGCTTATCGTTTTCGTGACAATAAAATATCAAAAAAATCTTTCTTCAAATGAAGAGATTTTAACCGTCGTCGCCGAAAGCATTGTTGATAAAGATTTTATAAATTTGATGGCGGCGATAATTGAAAATAAAATTTTGCCGAATATTATCGCTTTGATAAGTATAATCGCGCTTTCAGGCTTATTGATAGTTATTTTTTATCGTCATCGTTTTTATCGCGATAAAAAAGAAAAAGAATTTTTGATTTTAACGGATGCAATTAAAGAATTGGAGCAAAAGTTGAAAATTTTAACTGAAAATAAAGAAGAACAGACGGACGAACAAGAGGAGTAATGAATATAATTTTTATTTATATTTCACAATACGACGCGGGTTCTCCGCGTCGTATTGATTTTAATTTAAATATTCTATTGTAATTGTTATTTGGAAGCCGTAGAATTATTTATGTAAACGGGCTCGTAGGTAAGTGGTATACCGGTACATTCGCATTGTACAGTCCCGAGTTCAATTCTCGGCGAGTCCACTTATTATGAAATATAAAAACAACAAAACAATAGTAATAGATCTTGGCGGGTCAATAGTTGTTCCTGTTGCTGGAGAAGTTAATGTTGAATTTTTGAAAAATTTCCGTGCTTTTATTTTGAAAATGCTTAAGCGGAATTTCAGATTTATCATTGTTGTTGGAGGCGGAAAAACAGCGAGAATTTATCAGGAAGCCGCGCGGAAACTCGGCATTGTTTCTTGCAGAGACTTGGATTTAATAGGTATTCATGCTACGCGCATTAACGCTTATTTAATCAGAAGCTTATTTTATGAATATGCCACAGATGGAATTATTGACGATTTTCGCAAGAAAATTAAAGGTGGCTGGAAAATTGTTATTGTGTCCGGAACAAAGCCCGGTTGGTCAACGGATTATGTTTCTATGCGTCTTGCGGAAAGATTTGGGATAAAAAAAGTGATTGTCGCGAGTAATATTGATTATGTTTACACGGGAGATATGAAAAAAGATCCGACCGTGAAGCCACTTTTCGTTATATCTTGGAAAAATTATAGAAAGCTTATAAGTGATGAATGGACCCCGGGTATGCCCTCTCCTGTTGATCCGATAGCGGCGAAATTCGCGCAGAAAAACGGGATAGAAGCAATTGTTTTGCGCGGCACTGATTTAAAAAATTTGGAAAAAAGCATCGCGGGGCAAGAATTTATCGGTACTATAATAAGTTAAATTAAATAAAAATTTTGCATTAATTTTGCAAAGTTTTTTTTGCGCCAATTTTTTCTTGACTAAGTTTATTTTCGCTGGTATTGTAAAGAGAATTTTGTTTTTTGAAAATTTTAAATAAAGGAGAGAAGATGAAAGCGATAACGCTGGATTTAGCAGACGGTAAACCGATTGTTGGAATGCGCGATATGCCGATTCCGAAAATCGCGCCGGATGAAGTTTTGGTTGAGGTAAAAGCCGTATCAATTTGCGGAACCGATATTAGTGTGGCAAATTACATTTCGTCAATGCGGAATAGGATTAAAGAATTTCCGCATATTTTAGGGCATGAGTTTGCGGGGTATATAGTAGATATTGGGAGTAATGTTGTTAAATGGAAAATTGGCGATTATATTTCCGCTGAGACGCATATTTATTGCGGAAATTGTCCGACTTGCGAGCGCGGAGATAATCATTTGTGCCCGAATTTAAAACTTTTAGGCGTTGATTGTAATGGATGTTTTGCGGAATATATCGCGGTTCCGGAGAAAGTTTTGAATCGTAATAATATTTTTTTACCATTATATTTAGCATCAATACAAGAACCATTGGGCAATGCTGTTTATTGTGTTAACGAAGCAAATGTGAAGGGTAAAAATATATTGATTATTGGCGATGGTCCGGCGGCTTTGTTCGTCGTGGCTGTTTCTAAAATATTCAGAGCGTCCGATATAACCATATTTGGATATAATGAGTATCGTTTGCAGATCGCTGAAAAAATTGGCGCATCTTCAATTAACAGCGATAAAAATTGCGTTGATTTTATAAATGAATTTATCGGGGAGAACGACGGCGGTTTATTTGATGTCGTTTTTGAAATGACCGGCAGTGAGCCGGGCATAAATACTGCGATTAACGCTTGTCATCCGGGTGGAAAAATTATGGTTTTCGGTTTGGCAAAGGATAGTTTAGCCACTGTGCCATATAATAAAATTGCGTTAAAGGGCATAACGGCGCAAGGTATATATGGCAGGCAGATGTGGAGCAGTTGGGATCTTGTAAAAATTTTACTGAACGATTCTGATTTTGTAAAAATAATGGAATCTATTGTTACCCATAAATTGCCGTTTGCCGAATGGCAAAAAGGATTTGATTTAATGATGAAAACAAAGGATTGCGGCAAGGTTGTATTATTAATGGAGGAATGAAAGGAGAAAAAATGCATCAAGTTGATTTTGCAAGATCTATTATTAGAACCGCTATTGATTCAGCGGAAAAACATTTTGATCTCGGCGGGAGAACACCCGTTATAAAAAAATTATTTGTCATAATCGGCAAATTTAGGTTTCAGGAGGTGGCGAATTTGCGAGAATGCATTTTTTTGATCGCGAATACGGAATTTGTAGATTATTTTGCTTCCGACTGGGAACTTACATTTGAAATTAGCCGGAATCTTATTTGCAAAGATTGCGGTGATGTATTTGAACCAGAGCCAGACAAGATTGCTTTTCTGCAATTGAAGTTTAAAACTATTTGTCCGAAATGCGGCAAGTGGGTTGACGCGGCGGCGCTTTACGATATTTTTACCAGAACGCCGCTGGTAGATTAGTTAAAAAATTAAATTTAAATTAAAAATGCCTTACTGTGTTATACGGTAAGGCATTTTGCATTTTTTATTTTTGCGTAAGGAAACTATTTAATTTTTTTATTTCTTCCATCAGCCAAGCAATTAGTGCCGGCATGGATTTTTTAATTTCCGGCGTTAATCCTCCCAAATTTTTCGTATTTTCCGGTTGGACGCCGAAAATCGTGATTTCCGGGAAATTGCCGAGCGTATTCGCCAATTGCACGATTTCCGTAAAACTTGTCTGATGCAGAGAATGACAGGTGTGCGTTTTTCCTTCAACATCGCTTAATTTTAATTTTCTGATTGTTCCAGGCGCAGTATTCATATCAACCGCGTCTATTACTATAATATTGTCGTATTGCTGAAAATATCGGATAAGACCGAAGCCGCCGGTTCCGCCGTCAATTACATCAACATTGACCGGTAAGGCGTATTTTTTTAATTCTTCGACGGCATACGGTCCGATTCCTTCGTCGCTGAAAAGCGGATTGCCGATGCCCAGAATTAGTGTTTTTTTCATTTTTATTTCCAATCCATATTCACTAAACGCATTTCATGAACGGAGCAAGAAATACACGGGTCATAAGCCCGGACATTCATTTCGCAGGTGAGTTGGATTTCTTCTTTGGTTTTTCCTTGTTTCAGTAACTCCGGAATCAGTTTTTCCAAATCATACTGAATGTTCCAGTGATTCATATTTGTCGGGATTACGCAATTCGCTTCAATAACCAGGCCTTTTTCATCATATTTATAATTATGAATAAGCAATCCTCTCGGCACCTCAACTATACCTATTCCTTCTCCCGCCTTGATTGCCGAATCAGCTCTATTGTAAATATCTTTTAGATGTTCTTTTTGTATTCCTTCGTCCAATATTTCTTGAATAAGAAAAATACTGTCTTCAATGGAATGCGCGATTTCAATTACTTGCGCCACGCTATTCATGAATGGATTATGGCATGGCGCTTTTAATTCAAGTTTTTCCGCGACTTTCAGGGCTAATGGGCGAAGCGTATCATGGTTATTGTTGAATCTTGCTAAAGCTCCGACCATGAATGAATCGCGCGTATTTTTTGTAAATTTCGCCGTGGAATGTGGAACGCAAAATTCGTTCATTACGTTTCGGTATACCGTATTGCTATAAAATCCGTTATCGCTTGAATATAAGTTGCCGTTTAAAATGGCATAATCCGTGTTATCTTTTAAAGAAATATATTCTGTTTCTCTTGTGAAAATAGGGATTTTTGTCGCTAGTTTTTCTAATAATTCAACGACCGCGAAATAATCGTTTAAAGAGGCGAGTAATTTTTTTCGCATATCTTCTAATTCTTTTTCGCTCGGCAATTTTGTGAAGCCGCCCAATATTGATGTAATGGGATGGGTCGTGCGTCCGCCTATCAAAGCGGACATTTCATTACCTAATCCGTGGAGACGCGTGACGATTTTCGTTTCGTTTGAACAAGCCATTGCGACTTCCACGACGCTTTTCATTCCTAAAAGGTCAGGAAGCACTAAATAAAGAGTATGAAGAATATGGCTTTGGAAATTTTCCGCGTGCATTAATAATTTGCGGAATTTTTCCGTTTGCGGAGAAATCGTTATGCCAAAAGCGTTTTCCGTCGCTTTTTGACTTGCCGTGTGGTGTCCTATGGAGCAAATGCCGCAAACACGGGAAGTTATGCCGGCAATTTCGTCGTAGCGTCTTCCTCGCACCATCGCTTCAAAGTATCTTGCTGTTTCCGGTATTTTCCAGAGACATTTCGTTACTTCGCCATTTTTTATTTCAATATCAATAATTCCATGACCTTCTACTCGGGTCACATTTTCTACGTGAATTTTCATATCTTTATTATTATGCATTTTCATTCTCCTTCCTTGATATATGAATTAAATAATGTAAATTTATTTTTCATATCCTCAATATTTAATCCATATTTTTCTAGAATATCTTTTGCCGCGTTTTGATTTGGATCATCAATCCATCCGCGGCAACCGTTGCATTCTTTGTTCATTGAAGGGCAAGCCGCTTCACAGCCGGCGCGTGTTATCGGTCCCAGGCAAACAATATTTAAATCAAATAAACAGCCATTTTCTTTTAGCGCGCATTCAAAGCAAACCGGATAATTCGGCAAACGAAATGCTTTGCCCAAAAGCAAGCATTTTACCGCTTCAACCAATTCGTTTTTGTTTATCGGACAACCTGGAACAGTGGCATTAATCTTTATAACTGCGCTTAGCGGACGCGGTTGAATAGCGTCTTTTAATCCGTCAATTTTTTCGGCGTCATTGCCATAGACGATTGATTTTTTTTCTTCAACGCTTATGTGGTTGCCCAAACAGTTTATTCCTCCAGTATGGGCGCAG
>JBBTRL010000064.1:0-1659 GCA_038065195.1 Patescibacteria group bacterium | reverse complement strand
ATATACAAAAATTTTGCTCTTAATGATAAATTTCACTTAAATAAAACGCCCTCCTTTGGTTTCTTAAAATTAACTAAAAATCTTTTGGTTCAATATTATTTATTTTCCAAATATTATTAGAATAAAATACAAAATCAATACTAGAATAGTTAATATCCTTCCCTAGGTCAGCAACGGATTTTATAGTATAAAAAAGCTTTTCAGTTAAGTTTCCACCATCTTTGGCATTCTTTAACATTTTATTCAAAAACCAATCCAAACTATCCTCATCAAACTGTTCCATAATCAACCTCCACTCCTCCCTCTTCCCCTCCACAAAATACTTACTCGCCAATTCATAATCGCCTTTTTCCACCGCGTCAATGAACATTTGCAATGTTTCCTGCGGTGTTTTACCGCCGTATGTGTCTGCCATTTTGCGCGCTTCCTCGTCTTTTTGCGCTTGTTCGTATGACTTCATTAAATTCCTTACGGCTTGACGATCTTGCCATCCCTTATAATAATCGCGGGAATAAATTCCAGCGAAAAAACCACCGCCTAAAATAACGACGCTGATAATAATAAATACAGAAGATTTGATAATTCTCAAAAACATTTTAAGTTCCGCGCGTTCCGCGCCCCGTCTGCCGTAGGCAGACGGGGCGCGGAAACACTTATAATTTCAAATAATTAAGACAAACCGTTTATTTTATAAATCTCACCCGCCATAAACCAACCCAAAACAAAACCGGCGACGAAGATCGCGCCGTAAATAATCAATATTTTTTTAGCGATAAATAACTTGAAAAATTCCATAATATTTATATTTTGTCATATAACATAAGTTTTTACAAGTTCCGCTTGCCGAGCCCCGTCTGCCGTAGGCAGACGGGGCTCGGCAAATATAACAAAATTTTTCGCAAGACGCGAATTAATGCGATTCAACGCTGACGGAACGAAACGCGCCCGATCCGTAAACACTACTTTTATTTCTCCTGCGGACAAATAAATTTCGCCTTAAACACGCCCGCATTTTCCGGATCAGCCGACAAAACCAATACCATCTTCTCACTCGAATGCTTATCGCATTTCAAATATGGCGGAAAATTAAAATCTCTCGTCAAACGCGCGGCATCCAAACTAATTTCATTAACATCAAGTAAATATTTTTCTTCCTTATCACCTTCAATTCTCAAACGCGCCAACCGCACAACATCAATCGGCGGCGTAAAATCCAATAAAATAAAATCTTTAATCCCCAATCCCTGCGCCTTTATTTTATCTTCCTGCCGGCCAAGATGCGATGAAATCATAATCGGAATATTTGTTGTTCTTATATCGTCTTTAAGGTGCTTTATCATATCAAAACCGTCCATTTTCGGCATAATAATACCTGTAAATATCAAATTTGGTCTTTTTTCCAAAGCAATGTCAAGTCCCTCAACACCGTTTCGCGCTTCTATAACGCTAAATCCATTTTCTTTAAAAACTTCTCTATATCTCTCACGCACATCGTTATCGTCGTCAACTATAAGAACAGTATGGTTCATATTAAAAAATTATTTTAATGAAGTTATTAAGCAACGGGTCTGTTGACTTAAAAAAACATAATTAAAATAACAATAATTTACTTGATATTATTAAAATTTATTTTTCCAACGAATCTTCCAACGCCTTCCT
>JBBTRL010000063.1:2141-5770 GCA_038065195.1 Patescibacteria group bacterium | reverse complement strand
AAAAATACCGCGGTAAATTCGTGGAGCATATATTGTCGCCATACGGAAAAACTTTAGTCCGCTTTTTAAAAACATTTCAATTAATATAATAACATCCTTATAAACTTGAGAATGTTGGTATATCATATAAATTAGATTTTATAGAGATTGAAATTTAATAATATGTTTAAAGGTTTTGTTTTATCAGAATCATTAAAGAATCCAATGGTTTTGAACGATTTTGAAACAATAAAGGTTGTTATTGAAAATCATCCGGAATGCGAAGGCGGACCAAAAATATGGCATGATTTTAAATTGAAAGTGGATGACGATAAAATTATTGATGTTTGTAATAAAATTTCAAGGGAAATGAAAGAAACTTGGTATGCTCATTTTTGGAACCGAGATATTGTTTATGTCGTTTTATCGGACAAAGTGTTTAAAATGCCGCGCGAGGAGGGAAATTGGCAATCTTCCGAATACCAAGAATGTAAAAAATACGCCATTGAACATGGGATAGAGGAACAATATTTATTGGATTTTTTAATTGAGGATTAATATGGATACTTTTGTTGCGGATAACATCCTTATAAACTTGAGATTGTAGGGATGATGTTGTTGTGAAATAATTCCTTAACTTTTTATAGTAAATTGTATTTATGATAAAAATAATTTTTTCAACAAAAAAACCGGAAGCCAAAGATGTCGTCTTTGTTTCTCTGTCGGAAAAGGAAGAAACCGATATTTTTGTCGCGCCAGATGGCCGAAGGTCAATCGTTATTGGTATTGGCAAAAAGAAAGATTTTAACAGGCGGAAATTGATTATTGCGGCGAGGAAGATTGTTGCGTACGCCAAGAAAAATAACATAAAGAAGTTTTCAATAAATTTTTCCGATTTTATTTTCGGCAATTTAAAAATGACGAATGGGGAAATCGCCGAAATTTTAGCCGTTAATTTTGAAATGGCGAATTTTGAATTTATTAAATACAAGACGCCGCCGAAAATCGGCTGGAAATTTATTGAAGAAATTTTTGTAATATGCGATAAAACGAGAAGTATAAAAAATAGTTTTGTCAAAGGACAGGCGATTGGCGAAGCGGTGAATGATTGTCGCGTTTTGGCTAATACGCCCGGAGGTGATATGACCCCCGGTCTTCTTGCCGCGGAAGCCGTAAAAATGGCGAAAAATACAAAAATAAAGACTAGCATATTAAACGAAAATGAGATAAAAAAGTTGAAAATGGGCGGCATTTTAGGCGTTTCGCGCGGTTCAAGCGAGAGATCGAAATTAATTATTTTAGAATATAAAAATGGCGATAATGAAAAACCGATTGTTCTCGTGGGAAAGGGTATTACTTTTGATTCCGGCGGTTTGAATATTAAAGTTGAAAACGGACTTAAGGATATGCATATGGATATGTCCGGCGGAGCGGCTGTGATTTGCGCGTTAGTTTTAGCGGCGAAATTAAAAATTAAGAAAAATATTGTCGGAATAATTCCAGCAGTTGAAAATATGCCGTCCGGCGCCAGTTATCGTCCCGGAGATATTTTAAAAATGATGTCCGGTATTACTGTTGAAGTGGTTAATACCGACGCAGAAGGAAGAATTATTCTTGCCGATGCTTTAACTTACGCTAAAAAATATAATCCGCGTTTGGTTATTGATGTGGCGACATTGACCGGATCGGCAATGTCCGCTTTGGGTCAGCGAGCTTCGGCGATTTTTTCTAAAGATGAGAAATTGATATCGTTATTCCGTGAATTGGGCGAGGAAAGCGGGGATTATGTTTGGCCATTGCCACTTTGGGACGAATATGGCGAGGATATAAAGGGGACATTTGGCGATATTTCCAATATTGGAAAATCAAATTATGGCGGAGCGATAACGGCGGCGATGTTTCTTTACCAATTCGCGAAAAAAATGTCCTGGGTTCATATTGATATGGCTCCGCGAATGACTTCCATTGAAGACGATTTTCTTGCTAAAGGCGCGGCCGGCGCTCCGGTGCGACTTTTAATTAAAATTTTAGAGAGAATATAAAAACGGATCACATTAGAATAATTTTTGAAAAAAATGATTATTCCCATCTCGCATTTGGCATCGTTTTATATTTGGTGTATAATATAAATATAAAGATTATTTAACTTAAAAATAATTTTAATAATCAATAAAGGTATGGTTGCGGGCGTATTTTCAATAAAATCCGTTTGATAACTGTTCCTGAATTTTATGCCAATTTATTTTAAAAAATGCGGATTTTTATACGCGGTTGTTTTTGTTTTGTTTTCTGTTTTATTTTCCTACAATATTGCGATAGCTCAAGAACAAACAGAAGCGCCAATAATGGAAATAAAGGATGTTAAGATAGAAAAGAGCGAGACGGAAATAAACATCAGCGGTGTTTTGTTTAATTCAAGCAATAATATCGCGTCTTCGGATATTACTTACTTGCTTACTTTAAGAACGATTGATCCGCTTATCAAACCAAAGGATAGTAGACTAATGTTGTCTCCGTTGATTGTTTCGGCCGATGAAGGAAGGGAATTCTTTTCGTTAAAACCGAACGAACAAAAAGTTTTTTCTTATAATTTGCCGATAAGTCCGTATACTCCCAAATTAAATTATCTTATTGAATTAAGTTTTATTCATTCAAACGGTAGAGTGGAAGCTGATTACCGTGAAGTTGTAAGAGATTTCGGTTCATCTAAAAAAGAAGGATTTTTGGCTTTCGATCAAGAGAGTTGCGTCGTATTAAATAAAAACGGTGAAAAATTTAGAAATAACGACGGTCCGTCTTTTTTGCCCGGAGAAAGTCCCGAAATAAATTGTTTGGTTAAGAATATCGGTAATGAAGAAATGGAGGTTTTTCCTAAAATTCTATGGAAGGAAATGTTTGTATATGGTATGCCGCTTGGCGGAACGATCGCCGCGGAAAGTTCAGAAGAGAAATTTGTTTTTAAAGCTGGAGAAACAAAGTTGGTAAACATATCTATGCCCAAAGCGGAAAAACCGCAAGCGTATCAAAGTTTATTGAGTTTCAATGATAAAGACGGGGGAGTGAGGTCTTTTAATATGAATTTTAGATGGATAATTTCCGGAAAATCGGCGCGGATACAGGGGGTTGCTCAAGTTAGTCCGTTCAATGATTTTTACATTAAGGGAGACACAATATCCTTGTCAGTGAATTATTTCGGATCAGCCGATCTTTTTTGGCTTGATGAGGAAAACATTTCCAAATTGGACAATGTGGCAATGAAGGTCGTTATAAAAAATAAAAACGGAACCGTTTGCGGTGAGAAAGAAGAAGTTCTTGATAATATAACTGACGGGATGGAAAAGAATAAGATTATAGATGTTGTTTTAGATAAGAAATGCCAGGGAATGTCTTATGATGTTTCATTATTTTCCAATCAACAAGAATTGGCAGGGGAGTCGGGAGTGTTGCCGAAGGTTGTCGGTAAACAGGATATTAAAAGTTATCTGTATATTGGCGCGCTTGCGTTGGCGGCCACTTTACTCGGTTTGCTATTTTTTAGAAAAAAGAAAAACGCTTTACTTGGTATTTTGACTCCGATTATTTTGCTCGCGGGCATTGTGATGTTTTCCTCCGTTGCTTTGGCTGTTGTGATAAAGACATATCCGACATAT
>JBBTRL010000063.1:0-2041 GCA_038065195.1 Patescibacteria group bacterium | reverse complement strand
GGTAGACGCTAATTTTACTGGGTATTTTAACGGCGTTAGTTCTAATGGGCAGGTTGACATTTATTATTTTGCTTCAAACTATTTGTGTACCAATACATCCCAAGTGGTTAGTATTCAGATATCCGTAGTGGCTGATGGTTATTCCGAGAAATCGATACTTTTTGACACGCAAGGTGGCAGTAGTTTTGGTTATGAAAAAAGGTTTTATTATGAACAGCTCGGTGGTATATATCAGTATAAGGTATTTGATGTGGACGCAAGCTGGATGAGTGATATGCAATTGAAAAATCCGAAAATAATTGTATATTTTAGGCAGGTAGGTTATTACAAGGACGGCGATTGGTATTCGGGAAATTTCGGCGCCTGGACAGGACCTTATTATGATGGAGGGGAAGATACGGCATTTGCCCAAAGTGATTATATAAGATCAGAATTGCCCTTGACTGTTCCCATTCCTTCTCCCGTCGTCAATGCCGGTCCGGCTCACTCTTTTATGATAAATACAAACCACACGCATTCCGGCGCGTCAGCCACTGATATTGATAATAATCTTAGCAGTTATGAGTGGAGTTTTGACAGTTGTCCCGGCGCTTGTCCGTCTCTTTCAGGATCCAGTGGCAATATTAGCGGCGGATCCGCTTCCATCTCCGGACCAATCTACGCTGCCATCGTGGCGGGAAACTATGTGTTGAAATTAACCGTCACTGACGCGAAAGGTTTGGTCGGCGTTGCCACGGTCACGGAATCCGCCAGTACTCCTCCCGCTCCCACTCTCACTTTTTCAGCCAATCCTGTCTTGATAAACTTAGGCAGTTCATCAACATTATCTTGGACTTCCGCAAATGCTACTGCCTGTACTGCTTCGGATGGCTGGTCTGGCAATAAAGCGCTATCCGGCGATGAATCAGTATGGCCCACCGTAGGAACTAACTATACTTTAAAGTGTACCGGTTCCGGCGGTTCAATTTCCAAGTCAGTTGCGATTGCAGTAAACCAACCGAATGTTTTTCTTAGGGCTATACCAAAAACCGTAATTTTCCCTGAAACTGACGCCTTGTTGATATGGAAGACTTTTCTTACGAAAAATAAGTGTAGCGCTTCGTCTACTTTCAATGATTGGACCGGTATAAAAAAATATATAGGTGACGAAGAAATAAAAGAAATATGGAAAGGTAACGATGGACCAATGATTGACGAAACGCATAAATTTACTTTGACTTGCGAGAAAATAGCGGGAGGAGGTTTTGTAACTGATGATGTTAAGGTGATAGCGAAATATCCAATGATTAAATTAACGATTAAACGGGATGCGTTCGGCGGGAATGGCAAGGTAAAAATCAGCAGTCCGCAATTGGCGGCGAGTGAACGAAAGGACATTGGTTGGTTGGCTAAAATCAAGAGTTATTTCATTGATACCATAGTTGCTCAATCTGCCATAGAGATCAAACTGGCAATGGATGAGTTTAATGCTTGTCTATTAGATTCCCCAGATGATTATTGCTCAATTGAGTTGCCTCTTATATATGTCAAGTTGACAGCCACAGCGAGTGAAATCGGATATGAAGCGGTGTGGAAATCTTGTTACGGGACGGCAGACGGTGATGTATGTGAATTTAAGATGCCTAAAGAGAAGTTAGGTGTTGAAGTTATAGTTAAATTTCAGCCAATTTTTTCTGAAATTACGATTTCTAAAGATGTTTGCTCTATTCTCGGCAGAAGCGATGGCGACGGCAAAATAACCATTACGCAAGATGTTGATGGAAAAACTGAATGCGCGTTAGATGACAATAATAAGTTATGCCTTTTTAAGTATACGGCGAACGGTGACATTATCGTTTCGGCAATTGGCGCTGGTGGCTCAACTTTTCAAGATTGGAGCGGTGATTGTAATGGCAGCGGTTCGTGTTCTTTAAAAATGGACGACAATAAAAGCGCTGGAGCGGAGTTTTGTTCCGATATTATTATTGACCCCCCCTCTAATCTTAAGGGATCAACCGGAGATTGTGGCGGTAATATTAATTTGTCGTGGGATGCGGTAAGC